>NZ_JYNS01000008.1:90832-205755 GCF_000934725.1 Methyloterricola oryzae | reverse complement strand
CGATGCGCAGGTCCCCCTGGACAATAACTGGTTGGAGAACCGCATCCGCCCGGTGGCCTTGGGGCGCCGCAATTGGCTATTCGCCGGAAGTCTGCGTGCCGGTCAGCGCGCGGCTGCCATCATGAGCCTGATCCAGTCGGCGAAACTCAATGGTCACGACCCCTACGTCTATTTGAAAGACGTGCTCATGCGACTTCCGACGCAACCCGCCCATCGGATTCATGAACTTCTGCCGCATCGCTGGCAGCTTGAAACCGCTCCCGCTTAGTTCCTCCAAGCGCGATCCGATTCCGGATTGCGTCAACATGGGATCGCCACGCGCTTACTGAAAGTTAAGCCTTGTGTGGCGCATATCGGTAGTCGCCGCCCCACCATTTGAGGGATTTTTAACGTCCAGGGAAGTCCAAGAACCCGCGTAACTGCGGGTTTTTTATTGTCCGACAGAAGGTTGAAACTAGCTGCTTTAGCCGGTGCCGTCGGTGAAGCCGGGCGCGGTCGTTGCCCTTGAGGTCGCCCGCGGGAATGGCGCACAATGCCGGCTACGCCGTCTATGCTTACGGCAGGTTCCTAAATCCTCTATTCCTCCATACGATCACGCATTGCGAGCCGAAAGCCGCTCGACCTTTCCGCTCGATCAGTCACTGAGCTTTTGGGAATAGCAACGCTACTTGATACGAGATTGCAGAACTATGGGCTTTGGCATTAAGACGAAATTGCGGCAATTATGGAGACTACCCGGAGAGTATTTTCTGGGCACCATCACCCATGTGGCGACTGCAGATCCGGTGGTGGCGCTCACCTTTGACGATGGTCCGAATCCCGAGTTCACGCCGGCCTTATTGGATGTTTTGGCCAGACACGGGGCCAAGGCAACCTTTTTTGTGGTGGGTGAGCAGGCGCAAAAGCACCCGGACCTCATCCGGCGCCTCTCGGAAAATGGCCACGCGATCGGCAACCATTCCTGGGACCATCCATCCTTCCCGGATCTCTCGAGCGCTGAGCGCCGCAGGCAGATCAGGGCCTGTGAGAAGGCCTTGGGAGAGCATTCTAGTCGGCTGTTTCGCCCCCCCTATGGGCGCCAGAATCTCGCGGGGCGACTGGACGCGTGGCTGTCCGGGCTTCCGGTGGTCACTTGGAATGTTCCATCGGCCTGGGATTGGCTCCCCAAGGAGCCGGAATGGATGGTGGGGGAGATTCGCAAGCGTCTGCAGCCGGGCAGCATCATTCTGCTGCACGATTCGCTGCATGACCGCTCGCCTTCCGATGCCGGCTACGACAGGCGCCCAACCATCGCGGCGGTGGACCTGCTTCTCACCGAATTGGCCGCTCAGTACGTATTTATCACGATACCGGAACTTTTACGGCGCGGTAAAGTAATCAAGCGGAACTGGTACCAGGATAAGCCTGAATGAATCCAGCTCATTGCCGGAATCGCAGTGGCTTTTTCCAGCAATTTGCGTGCAGAACAATCTTCCGAGCTTGGCGATTCCGTTGCGCCGAAGGGGCCGATTTTGCTCGTTGGCCCACCTCAACCTAACCCCAGTCCTAGGATTCATGTGTCGCCCTCTCAGATTTTGCGGGGCGCTGGATGGTGGAATTCGCACGGCGTGGTTGAATGTATGGTTTTTTTGAACCACTCGGTGTCGCTAAATGCAATGCTAGGCATTGCCCTCTCTGGAATCGAGTTTGGTCCGGGATATGCTTATTCTTGCTAGGCTGTGGGCGTGGGCTTGATCTCATAATCACCGCTTCAAGCGCGCAGGCACTCGGAGCGAGCCGCCGCACATGACTCTGGCTAATGCGGCATTCCGTTTTTAAGTTGCATACATGGATATTTGATGAGCGTCGATCTAAGCATCATTGTGCCTTGCCGTGATTGTGCGGACTTGCTGCGCGAGCAATTGGATGCCCTGACGGAACAGGAGTGGTCCGGTTCCTGGGAAGTCATCGTGGCCGACAACGGCTCGAAGGACAATAGCCGAGCGGTGGCCGAGAGCTATGCCGGGCGGCTGCCGAACTTGAAAGTAGTGGATGCCTCTGAACGCCCAGGTGCTTCCCATGCGCGTAACAAGGCAGCGAGCCTCGCGACTGGAACGTCACTGGCATTTTGCGATGCGGACGATGTAGTCGGTGATGGCTGGGTGGCGGCGATCGGAACGGCGCTGCAGGAACATGATTTTGTCGCGAGCCGCTTCGACACCTTGAAGCTCAACGGCTCGTCCTCTATCGCCGCGCATCAGTGCGGGCAGCAATACGGTGTGCAGCAGTACCGTTACCCGCGTTACCTGCCCCATACCGGCGGCTGTGGCATGGGCGTGAAACGTGCGCTATTCGAGGAGATTGGCGGGTTTGACGAGTCCATGCCCGCTCTTGAAGACACGGATTTTTGCTGGCGGCTGCAGTTGCGGGGAGTTAACCTGGAATTTGCCGGTGACGCGCTGATGCATATCCGACTGCGCCCGGACAACAAGTCATTACATCGTCAGGCGCGTTTGTGGGGTCAATATAACGTTCTGATCTACAAAAAGTATCTGCCGCATGGTATGCCCAGACTGTCGTTGCGGATGGGAGTAAAGAAATGGGTCTACCTGCTGATAGGGCTGGTGCGTGCCTGGAGGTCGGGTTCCGGCATGGAACGCTGGCTATGGCATCTGCACTGGAACATCGGTCGGCTGGTGGGATCGATCAAATATAGGGTAATTGCCCTTTAACCCAGTCGTCCACCTCCCCGGCCAGTGCCCCGAGTTGGGGCCCTGGCCGATATGCCTGCGATCCTTCTCCAGATTGCTGGCGCCGGACATTGCGCGATCCGGCCCAGCACCGGTTTTCGTTCAGCCCAATTCGAGCGGCACGAACATCCGAGTGTTGCCGCGCTGCACCAGCAGGGCCAAGCGCTTGTCTGCGCGCGCCGCTTGCTCACGTAACTCGCCGGCATTGCTGACCGGTTGACCATTGACGGCCAACACCACATCGCCCGGACGGATGCCCGCCTTCGCCGCCGGTCCCGCCACACGTTCAACCAGCAGTCCGCCCGCAATGTCGGTACCCGGCGCTTCGCCAGGCTGGACAGGCCTTACCGCCAGACCCAGGCGGCCTTGCGGCGCCTCGGCCGCGTTCATGGCCAGAGGCTCGGACTGGGGAGCTTCGCCCACTGGCACCGAGATTTCCAAATGCTTGCCACCGCGCCAGACGCCCAGCACTGCTTCCGAGCCCGGCTTGAGGTCGGCGACCAGTGGTGGCAGTTCGCTGGAACTTTGTATTTTTCGGCCATTCAATTGCAGGATCACATCGCCCGGCTGAATGCCGGCCTTGATTGCGGGTCCGTCCGCGGGTACCGAGCCGACCAAGGCGCCTTCCGGTTTTTCCAGTCCGAAGGAATCCGCCAGGGACTGATTGAGTTCCTGAATGCTGATACCCAGCCTTCCGCGGCTGACCTTGCCGTTATCCAGCAACTGGTGCTCCACCTTGAGCGCCACGTCGATGGGCACCGCGAAAGAGAGCCCCTGGTAACCGCCGGTGCGGCTGTAGATCTGTGAATTGATGCCGATGACCTCGCCCTTCAGGTTGAACAGCGGGCCGCCGGAGTTGCCTGGGTTTACCGCGACGTCGGTCTGGATGAACGGCACGTAGCCCTCGTCGGGCAAGCTGCGGGACTTGCCGGATATGATGCCTGCGGTGACCGTGTTCTCGAAACCGAAGGGTGAGCCGATGGCCAGCACCCAGTCGCCCACGCCGCTCGCTACTGGGTCGCCGGTGCGCACGGTGGGCAAATCCTTAGCTTCGATTTTGAGCACCGCGGTATCGGTGGGCTTATCCAGACCAACCACCTTGGCGCGGAATTCACGCTTGTCGGTGAGTTTGACCGTGACTTCGTCCGCTCCTTCGACCACGTGCGCATTGGTGATGATCACCCCGTCAGGCCGCACAATGAAGCCCGAACCCAGGCCGCGGGCGGGCATCTCGCCTTGGGGTGCCGCGGGCGGGCCGAAACGGCGGAAGAAGTCCTGGAAGGGATCGTCGGAATCGCCGGGATATTCTGTCGCGTTCACCTGGCGGTTGCCGCTCACGCTGATGTTGACCACCGCCTTGCCATTTTCGGCGACGATACTGGAGAAATCGGGCAGCTTGACCTGGGCCGCCGGCGCGACGGCGGCGGGCGGCGCGGCTGGGACCGGAGCCGTGGCCGGCGGCTCGTGGTTGGACAGGCCGTACCCCAGGCCCAGGGCGCCGAGGACGGCAGCGGCGATGGCAACACGGTTGAAGTTCTGGCTCTGCATGATGTTTTCCTCGTTGGTCTTTACGCGATGGCTCGCGTTGCGGAAAACATTACGCCGGGAGACTTAAACCTTCCTTAAGGCGAGGCCGGGGGATGTTCGGGCATGGGGAAGGTAAGCCGCACACGCAGTCCCCCCATTTCTGAATCGTCCAGTTCCAGCTTCGCGCGGTGGCGCTCCGCGATGGCCCGCACGATGGCGAGGCCGAGTCCGCTGCCAGGCTCCTCCGCTGTGGTGCCGCGGTAGAAGCGGTCGAAGACGCGCTCGCGCTCGGCCGGCGGGATGCCAGGGCCATTGTCGGAAACCTCCAGCACGATGTTGCCGGCGGGGCGCCGCGTTGCCGCGACATCCACGCGGCCGCCGCGCTGGGTGTAGCGGATTGCATTGCCCACCAGGTTCTCCAGCAGAACCTGCAGCGCTGCCGCATCGGCGCGGAGATGAAGGACTTCTCCCTCATGGCCCGTGTAACCCAGGTCGATGGCTTTTTCCGCCGCGAGCACGGAGTGCCCCGTGATGACGCTCCGCGCCAGTTCGCCCAAATCGAAGTCTTGCAGTGTCGGGCTCTCCGCATCGCTGCCCTGTCGGGCCAGGATCAGCAACTGCTGGACCGCGCGGCTGGCGCGCCGCACACCCGCTTTCAGGTCGGTTGTTGCGGCGGCGCGCTCTTCCTCACAGCCAGCACGTTCGATCAACTGCACCTGCAACTGCAGCGCCGCGATCGGTGTGCGCAACTCGTGCGCGGCATCGGCCACGAAGGCCCGTTGAGCGGTCAGGGCCGCATCCAGCCGGGCGAGGAGGTCGTTGAGGGCGCAGACCACGGGGAGGACTTCTTCAGGCACACGCGCAACCGGCAGAGGGTCCAAGGCTTGGGCGCCGCGACGGGATACGGCCCTGGCCAACTTCTTGAGCGGACTCAGACCCTTTCCGACGATGAGCCAGATCAAGAGGCTCAGCACGGGCAGCAGGACGAAGGCTGGCACCAGTACGCGCGTGGCCGCATTGAGGGCCATGGCGTTGCGCACGCGCATGGGTTGTGCCACCTGGATGATGGATTCGCCCAGCCGGGTTGCGAATACCCGCCACTCCGCATCCGGTGTGGTGATGGAGGCATAACCCAGTTGGGCGAGGCCGGGGAGGGTGCGGTGCGGTTGGGAGAAGTAGACGCGCACGCCATCCGGGTTCCACACCTGGATGACGAAATCGAAGTCTTCCGCCACGGTTTCCGCGGGCGGGGCGAAGCTGTGGTGCACGGCCTGGTCGCGCAGCGAGAGGGCGAGTTGGCGCAGTTGGTAGTCGAACAACTCGTCCACCGCGTCCCGTGCATTGACGTAGATGGCGTAGGTCCCGAGCAGAGTCACCACGGTCATGCCGGCAAGCAGCGCGGCCAGCAGCCGCGCCCTGATCGAGCTCACGGTTCGGCTACCAGCAGGTAGCCAACACCGCGCATGTTGCGGATGCGATCGCTGCCGATCTTGCGGCGCAGGGAATGGATGTAGACCTCCACGGTATTGCTTTCCACCTCCTCCCCCCAGCCGTAGATGCTCTCCTCCAGTTGGGTGCGTGAGAGGGGCGCGCCAGGCCGCTCCAACAGGGCGCTAAGCAGCGCGTACTCCCGGGCCGAAAGCGACACCTGGGCGCCGTTCACCCGAACCTCCCGGGTTGCCGTGTTCACCTGCAGGCCACCCAGATCGATGACCGGTTCGGCCCGCCCTTCCTTGCGCCGGGTCAGGGCCCGGATGCGGGCGCTCAATTCGTCCAGGTCGAAGGGCTTGACGAGATAATCGTCCGCGCCGCTATCCAGCCCCTTGACCCGGTCGCTCACGGCATCGCGCGCGGTGAGTATGATGACCGGCAGGTCTTGCTTGCGCGCCCGCAGCTTGGCCAGCAGGTTCATGCCGTCCATGCGCGGCAGGCCCAGATCCAGCAGCAGCAGTTCGTAGACGCCGTTGGCCAGGGCCAGTTCGGCGGCGACGCCATCCCGCACCCAGTCCACGGCGTAGCCTTCCCGCTTGAGGCCAAGCTGCACGCTTTTTCCGATCATGGTATCGTCTTCGGCCAGCAAGAGGCGCATGGTCGCTCCGTGTTATCTTGCCAAGCATTATCCCGCAAACGCGCGCGCAGCGTCTCGTCTACAGTCCACGCTCGGGTCTGCCGCGCCCCTCATGATGACTAAAACGTGTCCGAAGTCTCCCAGGCCCAGACGGCCGCCGTACCGCGCATCTACCTGGCCCCCATGGAAGGGCTGCTGGATTTCACCCTGCGCGATGTGCTCACCCGTGTCGGCGGCATGGATCTGTGCGTCACCGAGTTTGTGCGCGTGTCGGGCAGCGTGCTGCCCGATCGCTGTTTCCAGCGCATCGCGCCGGAATTGGATCAGGGCGGCATGACGGCGGCCGGCGTTCCGGTGAGGGTGCAGTTGTTGGGCTCGGACCCAGACTTGATGGCGCGCAATGCCGCCCGGCTAGCCCGGCTGCGGCCCGTCGGCATCGACCTCAACTTTGGCTGCCCGGCCAAGACGGTGAACCGCCACTGCGGTGGAGCCATTCTGCTACGGGAGCCGGAACGCCTGCGGGCCATCGTCTCCGCCGTGCGCCGCGCGCTGCCCAATGACGTGCGGCTATCGGCCAAGATGCGCCTAGGTTACGAGGACAAGGGCAAGGCGCTCGACTGCGCAAGAGCCATAGCCGACGGCGGTGCTGAGGAACTGGTAGTGCATGCGCGCACCAAGAGCGAAGGCTATAGGCCGCCGGCCCATTGGGACTGGATCGCTCGGGTGCAAAGTGAGCTATCGATTCCCGTCATGGCCAACGGGGAAGTCTGGAGCCTGGAAGATTACCGCCGTTGCCGCGAGATCAGTGGCGTGATCGACGTGATGCTGGGCCGCGGCATGGTCTCGAACCCAGCGTTGGCTCGGTCCATACGCGCCGGCGAAGACTGCCGGCTGCCCTGGGGGGAGGTGGTGGATCTGCTGCGGGTGTTCTGGGACGCACTCGCCACACGGACCAGCCCCAAGGGCCGCTGCGGCCGCATCAAGCAGTGGCTGGTCTATCTGCGCCTGACCTATCCCGAGGCGCAAATGGCCTTTGCCAGCGTGCGCGCCTTGACCACCCCCGAGGCGCTTGAACGGAGCCTGTTCAATGCCCCTGGGAAATCCTAACGGGCGTAAGCCAGGAGTTCCTTGACGCGAAGGCTGACCGCCGCGTGCTGGAAGGCGACGCTCTTGCAGAGCAGCTTGAATACCCCCCGGTGCCAGGCTGCCATGGCCCGGTTACGGCTCCAGCGCGGCAGCAGCTTGAAGGCGTGCAGGGCAACCAACGCATACTCCCGTGCCAGGGAATAAATGCTGCTGTCCAGCGTGGACAGCAGTGCCATGGAATTGCTGCGTCCGCGCGGGCTGTTGCGCCAGTAGGAGAAGATGCACTGGCTGAGCAAAGAGGACTCCGGGGTCTGTGCCAGGAAGGCCTCGCGCAGTTCCTCCGCCAGAGTACGGCGGGTCAGTTGCAGACGCCCGCAAACCACCGCGTAGCGCCGTAGCGCCGCGGCATAATCGAAACCGGAATCCCGGAGCGCATCGCGCAGGATGGTGGCATCCTTTACCGCTGCGGTAATGCCGGACGCGGTGAGGGGGTGGCAACAGCCGCGGGCGTCACCCATGAGAGCCAGGTTACCCTTGATGCTTGATTCAGGGATTATGCAATAGTTGGCCGTCGCCAGGGGTTTCTCCTTGGCGAGTTCCGCCTCGATATCCGCCCGGAAATCCGCCGGGAAGCGGCTCAAGTGCTCGCGGATGGACTCGCGGTAGTTGGATCCCCTGAGGATTTCGAACATCACCCGGACGCGGTCGGGGGCGATGGCGTAGGCATAGGAAACGCCGGCAGAATTCAGGAAGATGTTGCCGTAGCCCGGATGGGGCAGATGGGTGGCGTCGACCTCGAGCCCCATCATGCCCGAGTAGCGCTGGGTCTCGAACGCGATGCCCGCCATTTTTCGCAATTGGGACATGGGGCCGTCGGCGCCGATGATGAGCCGGGCCTGGATCCGGGTTTGCTTGTCGTTCCCGCTCACCAGCGCCGCGTAGGTGCCGTCCGCCTGGAGGCAGAGTTCGTCCACGCGTGCCCCCGACCACAGGCTAACCCCGGGCATGCGTTGTGCCTTGTCCAGCAATTGCCGTTTCAGGACGTGATGCTCGATGGCAAGTCCAGCGCGCTCCCGGCCACGGACTGTACCGTAGGGCAGACGCATGGGCGCTTCGCCGTCCTGGTCGCTGAAGGGAAACACGGCAAAACCTTCGACCTTGCAGCCGTCGAGCGCATCGGCGTCCATGAGCCCAAGGGCACACAAGCCGTCCACGCCGGGGGGATGGATCAGCTCGCCAGCCAGCTTGCGGCCGTGCTCCGGATCGGGCTCGACAATGAGAATTTCAAGGCCGAGTTCCGATAGAGCCGCGGCGGCGGCAGAGCCGCCGACGCCGCCGCCAGCGATCAGGATATCGACGGTGGTAACGTCCATTTCATAGGTACTCATATCGCTGCGAGATCCTTTTCCGGCCCCCAGGCGCGGACTTGAAGTTTGGCAGATAGGGAATGGGTTTACGGGGCATCATGCCCCGCCCGGTCGGCCTGACCCGCTTTATGCTGGAAGCGAAGGTAACGGTTGAGCGCCCAGACCGGGAAATAAATGGGATACAAGCGGTAGTCCAGCATGGCTGCCCCGAAAAAGACGCCATTGACGGACTTCCCGGGCCACCCGCCGTCGGGTAGCTGTTGCTGTACCAGCCAGGCGATGCCGCGCTCGATGGCGGGATGAGCTGGCGGCAGCACTTCCAGCAGAGCCAGCAGTGCCCAACTGGTCATGACCGCCAGGCTCTCGTTGTGCTCCACGTAGTGGCCGAGCAGGCAACTGGTGTAGTGCTCGCCCCAGCCGCCATCGGCGCGCTGCTTCCGCAACAGCCAAGCCGCGGCCGCTGCGAGGCAGGGGTCGTCGGTGCTCACCCCGGCGGAACGCAATGCCTTGATTACATGGAAAATGGCGTAGGTGTAATTGATGCCCCAAAATCCCGGGTAGGAGCCGTCGGGGAGCTGCTGTTTGCGCAGCAGGGCGATGGCGCGTTGCATGGCCGGGCCGAGGCGACTGTCGTCACGATCCGGGTAGGCGGCCCGGTAATGCGCCAGCGCGGCCAGAGACGAGGCGGTGCATTCGATGTAGGAGAGTTCGGTCATGCACTGGCCGAACATCTCGGATGGGTTGACGACTTCCAGCAGGCGGCCGCCGCGCCGCCGCTCATAGGTGCCGAATCCGCCGTCCGCATTCTGGCGCGAGAGGATGAACGTCACCGCCTCATCGAGACGAGTCAAGTCCACCGGCAGTTGGCCACCGGCGTGCTCCCTCGACAACAGCAGCGCGCTCAGCGCCTCCGCGGCGCAGTCACTGACCGGCCAGCGGTGGGCGCCGTCGGAGAAACACCAGCCGCCACGCGCCGGATCGCGCCAGAAATCGGCAAATTCAGGAATTTCCTCGGTCTGCTGGGCCGCCGCAAGGAATTCACCGCCATGCTTCAAGGCTGGCGCGATCTCCTCTGCGTCGCGTGGTGCGTCGCATAAGGCCTGCATGGCAAACGCGGTGTCCCAGGAGTTGGATCGGGCACCTACGTAGCGCAGTCCCTCGTCTTTGTCTTCCCAGCGCCAGGCTTCGACTCCTTCCAGGCTGGGGCCTAGCTCGGGGTGTTGCGGGTCACTGGCGAACAGGGCCAAGCAATTGAGGATACCGCTCACCGGCGAGATGCCCTGGTATCGTGTGCTACGCTGTTCCTGAACGATGCGCACCAGGCACAGATCCAGTGCCTTGCGACGCAATGCTTGGAGCGGCCGGCGCTCGTAGAGGCCCAGCAGGTCGTAGACCGCGCGCAGAAGCGCACTCACCGGCACATACAGATCGTTGGCCGCGACCCGGTGGCGAGAGCGCTTGAAATCAATGTTTTCGTACCCTTCCGGATACAGTTCGCGGCGCAGCGTCTCCAGGATGGGCGCAGGCAATGGGGCCTGGAAGCGACTGCCCGACAAATAGGCCATGCCCAGGTAGATCAGCCGGGTGTGGCAATAGAAACGGCTGGGATGGAAGGGCAGCCAGCCCGGCAGCAAGAACAGTTCCGGCGGCACCGCATTGAGGCCCCGCCTCGGGTAAAGACCCATCAGGCAGAGCCAGAACTTACCCCAGGTGGGTATGGCCTGCACGCCGTCGGGCTGGGCATGCAGCCAAGCCAGGGCGCGGGCCGGAATCGGGTGTTCCGAATCGACGCCCAGTAGTCGCAGGGCGATATAGGCCAGGGTAGTGAAGAAAACGTAGCCCGGCGACTCGGGATGCATGCCGAAGGAGCCATCAGCCGCCTGGCTCACTTGAAAATGTCGAATGATCGCGGCCGTCTCGGCCGTATCGTAGGGGCGGCCGACCAAGGTGCGCACGATGACAACCTGAGCTAGGATCATGGTGCACCACACCATTTCACCTTCCCAGTCGCCTCGTGGCCTCTGCAGGCTGATCAGCTTGGCCACACCGCGCCGAGCGGCATGCAGTACCGAGGCGCGCAGGGCTGTGGTAGCTTGCGCCGCGGGATGCTCGGCGGGCGGGTTCGAGAAATCAGGTTTCAATAAGTAAATGCCAGTCCGCTGAGGGTTCGTACGATCGCCGTTGATTCCACGACGCTGCCAGAGCCCTGCGAGGAGGCCTTGGGCCTACGCTCACAGTTAAACCCAGGTTGATTGTACGGTTACCGCCTTCCTAGGCGTACGCGTTTGTACGCAATCCAACGTAAGTAGCCGTCATTGTGCGGGAAAAAGGTTGGGGCGTCCAGACTGCGGGGCGTGAAAATGGCGTATGGCCTATTTCCCGCTCAGAACGATGCGGATCATGGCCAGGATGCCGCGGAGTTTCTTGAACAAGCCGGTGTGCCGAACCGTATCAACACCCGGGAGCTTCTGACCTTTGGCCAACTTGGCGAGCTTGCGTTTGACGGCGGGATCGAGCTTGCCGTCGGCCGCCAGTTCCAGGAACAGGGCCTTGACGTTACCCAGGTCGAAGAAGTCCCGCTGCCAGGACCATTGCTGATTGCCGCCGTAGCGGAACCAGGAACCACCCAGGCCCGCCACTTCGTAAGGGGATCCGTTTTCGCGGGTCACCGGGGCGACCTGCCGCCAAATGCCGATCACTTCGCCGAGTTTTTCATCGATCAGGACCCGGTCGTAGGGATAGCGCCAGGCCTCGAAGCCTTCCATATGGAATCCCAGGGCGATGTCCTCGATTTCCTGACGTCCGCGGGCCAAAAACTCCTGGTCCGGCCCCATGTTCCAGCCGTATTCGGCATCCTCGGTGTACATACTGGCCAGGTGCTTGGCCCACACGCCATCCCGTTCCGAATCGCGATTGGCTTGGAGCCAGCGCTCCACCATGGCTTCCAGTTCTTCGCGGGGGTAGGCGGGCATGGGGTCTCCTTCGTGGGCGGCGGCAGGGCCGGGGCGGTGAAACAAAGCGCGGAGTGTAAGCGCTTTTTTCCTTCAGGTGAATGCGTTCTGACGCTTTTGGGCGCTCGACTCACTGCCCGGTTGACCCCGCTCGCGATTGCAGAGAGGATAGGCCGCGCCATGAACGGGCCGGGAACCGAGCCGCCCCACCATCAATCAGCATGCATCGGGAAGATGAACCAGACTACGCGTAAAGAACCGCCCAAGGCGCCGGGCGCCTTGCCCCTGATCGGGCATATCCACCGCTTCGGGAAAAACCCGCACCAATTCATGATGGATCTGCGGCAGCGCTATGGCGAGGCGGCGGAATTCAAGTTGTTTCACCAGAATATGGTGCTTCTGACCGGCAGTCGCGCCAGCGAGGCCTTTTACCGGGCGCCTGATGAAGTGCTGGACCAGGGGCCGGCCTACAAGATCATGACGCCCATCCTGGGCGAGGGCGTGGTGTTCGATGCGCCCATCAAGCGCAAGAACGAGCAGTTGCAGATGCTGATGCCGGCCTTGCGCGACAAGGCCATGCGGACCTATTCCGAGGTCATCGTGGGCGAGGTGGAAGGGCTGATAGCCCGCTGGGGCGGCGGGGGCCAACTGGACCTGCTGGAGTTCACCAAGGAGCTCACCATCTATACCGCCAGCCATTGTCTGCTGGGCCCGGAGTTCCGCTACGAGTTGAATGCCGAGTTCGCTGACATCTACCGCGATCTGGAGCATGGCATCCAGCCCATCGCCTATGTGTTCCCCTATCTGCCCCTGCCGGTGTTCCGCCGCCGCGACAAGGCCAGGGCGCGCCTGCAGACCCTGGTCAGCCAGATCATGGAAAAGCGCGCACAGGAACTGGAACCCGGCACCAATGTGTTCCAGACCCTCATCGACTCCCATTACGAGGACGGCACCAAGCTGACGGCGCGCGAAATCACGGGGCTGCTGATCGCGGCCATCTTCGCCGGTCATCACACCAGCTCCGGCACCACGGCCTGGGTGCTGATCGAATTGTTGCGCAACCCTGAGCACTTGGAGCGGGTGAGGGCGGAACTGGATCAGGTGCTGGGCGCGGACGGCGAGGTAAGTTTCGAGTCCCTGCGCAAGCTGACCGTGCTGGAGAACGTGGTCAAGGAGGTGCTGCGCCTGCATCCGCCCTTGATCATCCTCATGCGCAAGGTGATGCAGGATTTCGTGGCGGGGGATTATCTCATCAAGGCCGGCAAGTTCGTCTGCGCCGCGCCTTCGGTCACGCACCGCATACCGGAGCTGTTTCCCGATCCCGAACGCTTCGACCCAGACCGTTATACGCCGGAGCGGGCGGAAGACAAGGATCTCTATGCCTGGCAGGCCTTTGGCGGCGGACGCCATAAATGCTCGGGGAATGCCTTCGCCATGTTCCAGATCAAGGCCATCATCAGCGTGCTGCTGCGCCGCTTCGATTTTCAACTGGCGGATGCGCCGGACAGTTACCGGGACGACTATCAGAAGATGGTGGTGGAGCCGGCTTCGCCCTGCGCCATCAAGTTCCACGAGCGACAGGCCGTGCGGCCTGCGCCGGTGTCTGCTGAAGAGGCGCACGCTTCTGAGACGGCGGCGGGCCGCTTGCGCATCGAGGTGGATTTCGACCTGTGCAAGGGGCACTCCAACTGCATGACCGAGGCCCCCGAGATCTTCCAGGTGGATGACAAGGGCCATCTGACCGTCTTGCAGGAAACCCCCGATGCGGTCTTGCTGGACAAGGCGCGGGAGGCGGAGAAGCACTGCCCGGCGCGGGCGATCCGGGTGGTGGAAGAGGGCTCCTGAGCGGGTTTGGACCAGCGCGGGCGCTCAGCCGCGGCCCAAGGTCTTGGCCTCGTTGGCGTCGGCGTGCTGCTCCACGAACTCGATGATGAGGGAGGCGATATCCTGGCCGGTGATGCGTTCGATGCCCTGAAGGCCCGGGGATGAATTGACCTCCAGTACCAATGGGCCGTGCCTACCGCGGATCAGGTCCACGCCGGCCATGTTCAGGCCCATGGTTTCGGCGGCCTGCACAGCCGTCTGCCGCTCGGCCTGGGTCAGTTCCGCGTGTCCCGCGTGGCCGCCGCGGTGCAGGTTAGAGCGAAACTCGCCGTCCTTGGCGGTCCGCTTCATGGACGCGACCACCTGACCGCCGATGACGAAACAGCGGATATCCGAACGGTCCGCTTCCCCCACGAATTCCTGCACCAGGAAGTTCGCATCCAGCTTGCGGAACGCGTCGATCACCCCCTCCGCCGCCTGATAGGACTCGGCCAGCACCACGCCCTTGCCCTGGGTTCCTTCCAGCAGCTTGATCACCAAAGGCGGCCCGCCCACCAGCTTGATGAGCGCTTTGATGTCGTCCGGGGTGTGGGCAAAACCGGTCACCGGCAGGCCGACGCCGGCTCGCGCCAGCAATTGCAGGGAACGCAGCTTGTCGCGGGAGCGGCCGATGGCCACCGACTCGTTGAGGGGATAGACCCCCATCATTTCGAACTGGCGCAGCACGGCGAGGCCGTAGAACGTGATTGATGCACCGATGCGGGGAATGACGGCGTCGAAGCCTTCCAGCTTCCTTTCCCGGTGGAAGATTGCAGGGCGCGTCGAGGTGATGTCCATGTAACAGTGCAGGGCGTCCACCACATGGGGTTCATGGCCGCGCTGTTCGGCCGCCTGCACCAGGCGGCGGGTGGAGTAGAGGCGTTCGTTGCGGGACAGGATCGCAATTTTCATCCGGTAATGTACGCAGGCTGGGCGAACCAAAGCGCGTATTATAGGTCTGGTAGTGTTGAAATCGCGGGTCGCTCTGCATTGATCGGGCGGTCTTTTGCACAATTCAACGCGTGCCGGTGTTCAGGCGCGTTCCTTTGAAGAACCCTAGCTTGTCAGCCGGACCCGCGTGGGCACGTAATGAGCGCGGAGGAATATCCTATGCACAAGCAATGGTGGGATCGGTTTATGGCCCAGGCGGCCGGAGGGTTGGAGCGTCTTCGCGAGGCTCTTGGCCTTGCCGGCAAGCCGCGGGTCGAGATCAACCAGCCCAGCGGCGAGGGCGAACGCAAGCGGCGCAATTTGCTGGTTTATTTTCTCCTCGCCTTCGCGCTGGTTTACCTGTGGCAAGGCTACAGCGAAGTGAAGCGCGACGAGATTCCCTATAGTCAGTTCCTGCAGTTGGCGGAACAGGACAAGCTCGAGCGCGCCGTGGTTTCTGAGCAGGCCATCACCGGCCTGATCAAGCCGGAGGCGCCTGGCACCGAGCCCAAGCCCTTCATCACCCTGCCGCTGTGGAACCAGGGTCTGGTGGACACCCTGCAAAAGCACGGCGTGACCTACACCGTGCGCTACGGCGGCAATTGGCTCGGTAACTTCATCTTCAACTGGCTGCTGCCCTTGGCGCTCATCGTCCTGCTATGGGGTTGGATGGCGCGGCGTTTCGCCGGTGGCGGCGTCTTGAGCCTGGGCAAGAGCCGGGTGCGCATTTATGCGGACACCCAGGGCAAGGTCAGTTTCAAGGACGTGGCGGGGGCCGAGGATGCCAAGCAGGAATTGGGTGAGTCCATCGAGTTTCTGCGCGATCCGACACGCATCCAGCGCCTGGGTGGGCGCATGCCCAAGGGTGTCCTGCTGGTGGGGCCGCCGGGTACCGGCAAGACCCTACTGGCGCGCGCGGTGGCTGGCGAGGCCGGGGTTCCTTTCTTCAATATCAGCGGCTCGGAATTCATCGAAATGTTCGTGGGGCTTGGGGCTTCGCGGGTGCGGGATCTGTTCGAACAGGCGAGGCAGAAGGCCCCCTGCATCATCTTCATCGATGAGTTGGACGCCATAGGCCGCTCACGTGGCGGCAACGTGGTCATGGGCGGGCATGACGAGCGCGAGCAGACCCTTAACCAGCTTCTGACGGAGATGGACGGTTTCGACCCGTCCGTGGGCGTGGTGGTGATGGCCGCCACCAACCGTCCCGAGATACTGGACAAGGCGCTGCTGCGGGCCGGGCGCTTCGACCGGCAGATCGTGGTGGACAAGCCGGGGCTGGAAGACCGTCTCGCCATTCTGAAACTCCACACCCGCACCATGACCGTGGGCGCGGAGTTGGATTTGCGGGTGGTGGCGCAGCGCACGCCCGGCTTCGTCGGCGCGGACCTGGCCAATGTCTGCAATGAGGCCGCGATCATCGCCGTGCGCGAGAACCGCGACCATGTGGGTATGGCCGACTTCGAGGCGGCCATCGACCGTGTGCTCACCGGTCCCGAGAAAAAGAGCCGTGCCCTCAACGAGCAGGAAAAGCAGCGCGTGGCCTACCACGAGGCGGGGCATGCCCTGGTGGCGGAAACCGTACCCACCGGCGAGCCGGTGCACAAGGTATCCATCATCCCACGAGGCGGCGCCGCGCTGGGCTACACCCTGCAACTGCCGGTGGAGGAGAAATTCCTGTCCACCGAGCCGGAACTGCGCGACCAGATCGCCATCCTCATGGGCGGGCGCACGGCCGAGGAACTGGTGTTCGGCCATGTCTCCAGCGGCGCGCATAATGACCTGGAGCGCGCCACGGAGATCGCGCGTGCCATGGTCTGCCAGTTGGGGATGAGCAAAAGGCTTGGCCCCTTGACCTATGGCAAGCGACAGACGCTGGCCTATCTGGGCGTGGAAGGCGCGGAGGAACGCAATTTCAGCGATGAGACTGCGCGACTGATCGATACCGAGGTTCGGGCGCTGATCGAGGAGAATCAGGCGCGTGCCCGCGATATCCTCAGCCGGCAACGCGCCACACTGGATGCGCTGGCGGCCTTGCTGCAGCAAAAGGAAGTGGTGAGCGGGGCGGAGATCAAGCAGGTCATCGCCAGCTTGGCGGACTGAGCCGCTCCAACAGCGCCATTCGATTGCGGGGGGCGCTGGTCGGCCCCCCGCCCGCCAAGACCTAGAGGGATTTCAAGGCGGCTTTCGCCTCCGCCTCGCCTTCGAAGGGCTGCTTGGATCCGATCGCCAGTTCCAGATGGGTCTTGGCCGCCGCGTCGTCGCCGCTCTTCCGGTAGGCCATGCCGAGGTGGTACTGATAGATGGGCACCTGCGGCTGCTGCTCCACCACCTGCTTCAATTGCTCCAAGGCTTTCGCATAGTCGCCGGACTGGTAGGCCAGCCATCCCAGGGTATCGATCACCGCAGGCTCCTTGGAGGTCTGTAACTTGACCGCCAGTTCCCTGGCCTTTTGCATATTGGCCGCATGGCTGGCATCGACGCTCAGCAAGGCGACCAGATTATTGATGACCAGCAGGTTGTCCGGGTTCTTCGACAGAATGCTCTCATAGTGCTTGATGGCTGCGGGGAAATCGCGCTTGCGCTCCTCCAGGTGGGCCATGCTCATGATGATGGCAGGATCCCCCGGATAGACCTTCAAGGCGGACTCGTAGGTGCCCAAGGCCTGATCGAACTTGCCCTGCTTCTCATAAAGACTGGCCAGGTTGTTGTACGGCAGCGGCCAGCGGGGGTTGACCTCGATGGCCTGACGCAGATATTTGATGGCTTCCGCTTCTTGATTACGCTCCGCGTAAAACATGGCGATGAGCTGGTTGATCGTGGGGTGCTTGGGTTTGTCGGTCAGCACTTTCTTCAGCCGGGCCAGCGCCTTGTCAGGCTGCCCCAACTGCAGGTAACAGCCGGCTATGGCCTTGAGCGGCTCATAGTCGTTCTCCGCGTGGATCAGACTGGCTTCGAATTCCGCGATGGCCGAATCGCACTTCTTCTGCGTCTGGTAGAAGTTGCCCAGGCGGAAGGCCCCGATGGGATTGTCCGGAAAGTCCTTCTTGATCTGCTGCAGCAAGGCCTCCAACTCCGGCTCCCGCTTTTCCAGCGCCAGAAGGTCTGCCTTCATGTTCAAAGCGTCCAGGTTCTTTGGCGCGATCCTGAGGAACTCGTCGGTTTTCTCCAGCGCCAGGGTATTGTTTTTTTGTTGCACCAGGAATTCGACCAAACGCTTGCGCGCGGCAAAATCCTCCGGCTTGGCCTGTACTGCTTTCTCCAGGCTTTCCTGCGCCAGGGCTGGTTTGCCGTCCTGGATTTGGGCCTGGGCCAGGAAGGTCAGCACCTCCACGGACTCAGGCTGGTCCTTGAGCACGGCGCGGAAGGATGCGATGGCCTTTTGGGCGTCCTTCCGGGCGAGAGCCATCTTGCCTTGCAGCATCAGTGCCTGGTTATCTTGCGGGTTCTCCTTCAGCACCGCGTCAATCAGGCCGAGGGCGTCGTCCACCTGTCCCCGTGCCAACTTAAGCTCGGCCAGTTGTCCTTGTGCCTTGAGTGCTTCAGGCTTGCCGTCCCACTTTTCGATGATTTCGCGGAAGCTGGCTTCCGCCTTGTCGGCCTGCCTCAATTGCTCGTAGAGGCGCGCGAGACCAAAGCGCAGGTCGACATTCTCGGGGTTGCTGGCCACGGCCTTCACCAATTCGTCCACGGCGCGGTCTGATTTGCCGCTGCGCGCGAGAAACTCCACCAAGGCCATGTGGCGCGGCGCTTCAGCGGCATTGGCCGCAATCGAAGCGCGCAGTTCTTTTTCCGCGTCGTCAAAGCGCTTCTGCTGGATTAGAAACTGCGTCAGTACGTTGTGGTAGGTGGCGCTGGCGGGATCGGCTGCGACCAATTGGCGCAGAACCTCTTCGGCCTTGGCGTTTTCTCCACGTTGCTGGTAGGCCTTGGACATTGCCATCAGTAGTGTGGGATTTCCCTTGTTGTGCTCCAGTCCTTGCTGCAAAACACGCAATATGCCGTCGCGGTCGCCTTTCTTCTCGTACAGGACGGCAATGACCAAATAGGCATCGACCCGTGCAGGGTCATCCTGGATGACCGACAACAGGTCGGTCAGGGCAGCGTCTTCGTTGCCTTCCTGGTTGGCGATTGCGGCATTCAGCATGCGTCCTTCGATGTCCTTGGGCGCGGCCTGAAGGATTTCCTTCAGCAAGGACCTGGCCTTGTCTTTGTCCTGTGCCAGGAGATAGAACTTGGCCAGTTTTCTCTTGACCTCCAAGTCTGCAGGGTCGAGTTCTCCCGCCTTCTGATAAAGGCCGAAGGCCTCACGCCACTGCTGTTTGGACTCTTCGATCTGGCCCAGATAGAAATAGGGCTTGGCGATCTTGGGGTCTATCTGCAGCACGTTCTTGAACTCAACCTTGGCCTTGTCGTAGTTGTGCTCTTCAAAGTACTTCCGGCCGCGCTCCAGGTACTCGGCCTTGCGTTCCTCGGCGCCTCCGCAGGCGGTGACGAGGCCGGCAACGGCCAGCGCCATGACGAGTTTGTTAGGACGTCGGATCAGCATCAGTCGCTCCCTAATGAAATTTTGTAATTGGAGTTATGTGGTATGGATATTGCCTATGTATACCCGTCTGTCCCGCTCGATGGCAGGTCCGCCGCTTCCCACGTTTACCCGATTGCGTTGAATTGGCTGGATAAGTGGCTAAATTTACATGGGCTTCATAGTATTAAAGTTTTGGTTCGGGCCCAAGTTCACAATTCCGGCAAATCCCACAGTAGCGTCGCGATTTGTGTTGGCCAAGCAGACGTGGTTAAGCTGTAAAAAGCAAGGCACTCGGCGATTCAGGCGAATCCTGGGTGTCCGGTGGGCCAAGTTATTAAGCAATAGTCATTCCATTAAATCAACGAAAAGCGGTTTACATGAAGATCATTCGTGCAGTGTTCCTGGGCCTGTTGCCGTTGACCGTCATGGCGGGCGCCGATGTCCCCAAGGCGTCGGAGCGCCCCAGCGTGTCTGTGCCCCCCGGCTATGTGGTTGACGCAGGCGACGTGCTGTCCATCTCCGTCTGGAAGGACGAGGGGCTGGACAAACAGGTATTGGTCAGGCCAGACGGTGGCATCACCTTTCCCCTGGTCGGCGAAGTGCACGCGGGCGGTATGACGGTGGATCAGATCGCGGCGGAGATCACCAAGCGCCTGTCCGAGTATCTCTCCGACCCGGCTGTCACGGTCGCCGTGATGACGGTCAATCAGAAGATCTACGTAGTGGGCAAGGTGATCAAGCCGGGCGAGTACGTTACGCCGGCGCGGGTGAATGTGATGCAAGCGCTGGCCATGGCCGGCGGCCCGGCGCCGTTTGCCGATACCGACGATATCAAGATCATCCGCAACGAACATGGGACCACGGTGACCTTCCCGTTTGACTACGATGCGGTGTCCGAGGGCGATAACCTGGAGCAGAACATCGTGTTGAACCGCGGCGATGTGGTTGTCGTGCCGTGACTCCGGGCTGCGCCTTGCACTTCATGTCTCCGCGATGTTGAAGGCAGCAGAAAAAGCCTGGCGTCTGGGCTGCGTCGGGTACTGCACGCTGCTCTTGCTGGCGGGTTCGGTCCAGACTGCATACGGGCTCGACTTGACCCTCACGGGCGATGCGAAAGCGGTGGAGGAGTACGACACCAATCTGTTCAGGACCCTAGCGCCCCACGATCCCGCATGGGGGCAGGGTGTCGACGGGCAAATCGACTTTTCCGCCACCGACGAGTTCTGGGAAACCAGAGCGAATGCGCGTTTTGCCAACCGCTGGTATGTCACCGACAACAACCTCGACTACTACAACCAGCTGTTTGATTGGCGAACCAAGTACCGCAGCGAGTATTCCATCTGGAATATGGATGCTCAGTACAACATGGACAACACACTCTCTTCGGAGACGGACTCCACCGTGGATGTGGGCTATGTGTTTCGACGCATTCCCAGGACTACGCGCATCCTGTCGCCAAGCTGGACATACAGTCTGTCGGACACGTCTTTGCTCAGCCTAAGTTACGACTACAACGACCGCACCTATGACAGGAGTCAGGTGGTCGCGGCCAACGTGGTGGATTCTATAGCCCACACCGGGGGGCTGCTGTTTCAGCACCAGTGGAATTCCGATCTGACCTTGACGGGTTCCGCCAACTATACGGACTACACGCTCCTGGGACAGGCTGGGACCTACATCGATCTGCTGCAGGTGCCCATTGGCGACACGATTTTTGGTCTGCCGGCGCTCTACAACCGCCCGGCGCTCGACAGCACGATCAGGACTACCAGTGCCATGGCCGGTTTCAACTGGGCGGCCACCAGTACGATTACGTTGGGATTTTCCGGGGGGGCGCAGTACAACCAGACAGAGACTCCCAGCTTTGTGGCCACTACGCTCATTAACGGTACTGTGCCAGGGCCGTCGGTGTTTGTTCCGGGGACCAGCAATAATGCCGTGACCGAGATCCTTTCGGCAACCGCACGCAAGCGCTTTGAATACAGCGATATCGGCTTTGACTACTCCCGCAGCGTGAGCCCAAATTTGAACGGCGACCTGGTTGCCTATGACCGCTATTCCCTGAGCGGCAATCATCGTTTCAGCGAGTGGGTCAGCACCAATCTGTCGCTCAGCTACAGCGAGCAATCCTCACCCTCACAAGGTACCGCGGCATTTCTAAACCGCGAAATCTTCTCGGCGCGCACGGGGTTGAACTGGCAGTGGGATGAGAACTGGTATCTCAATGCTTCTTATCAATACACTCAAGTGACCTATCCAGATTCCGGAACAGCCGACTCTCACGCGCTATTCCTGAATTTGCGCTATCTATTTGACAAACACAAACTCTGAGCCAAGAACCGATGGAA
This sequence comes from Methyloterricola oryzae, assembly GCF_000934725.1. Taxonomy (NCBI): domain Bacteria; kingdom Pseudomonadati; phylum Pseudomonadota; class Gammaproteobacteria; order Methylococcales; family Methylococcaceae; genus Methyloterricola; species Methyloterricola oryzae. The sequence goes on along the minus strand of NZ_JYNS01000008.1, from coordinate 184,358 downwards.
GATAAAGAGCTCCAAGACTACGTCGCGGCATTCAAACGGCGCAAACTCCAATTTATTGCCATCGCCGGTGGCATTATCACCTTGAGCTTGCTCGTCGCCTTGTTCTGGCCAGCCACGTACCGTTCCAACGCGATCATTTTGATCGAGGAGCAGGAAATTCCATCGGATCTGGTGCGCTCCACCATCACCACCTACGCGGCGCAGCGGCTCCAGACCATCAATCAACGCGTGATGACGCGCGCCAACCTGGAGCGCATCATCGAGAAGTTCGATCTGTACGCCAAAGCCCGCACCAAGCGTCCCATGGAAGAAGTCATCGAGGCGATGCGTGACGACTTGGCCTTCGAACCCATCAGCGCGGAAGTCATCGATCCGCGCACCGGGCAACCTTCCAAGGCGACTATCGCATTTTCGCTTTCCTTTGATGGCAAGAACCCCGAACTGGTACAGCAGGTGGCCAACGAAATCACCTCTCTGTATCTGGAAGAGAATTTGAAATCCAGGTCACAGAAGACGGCTGAAACTTCTCACTTTCTGGAGGAGGAGGCCAAGCAGATGGGCGCTTACATGACCGAATTGGAAGCCAAGCTGGCCGCCTTCAAGGAAGAACACATGCACAGCCTGCCTGACCAAAAAGCGCTCACACTTCAGTTCATCGATAAGACCGAGCGTGATCTGGCAGATATTGATACCCAGGTTCACTCACTGGAAGACCGAAAGTTCTATCTTGATGGCCAGTTGGCGCAAGTGCAGCCGGAAAGCTCCACGATTACTGGGAGCGGCGAGCGTGTCCTGTCACCCGCCGAGCGACTCAAGGCGCTTAAATCGTCCTATCTCAGCCTGTCCAGCACCCATTCGGAGAAGCACCCGGACATCGTCAATATGCGGCAGGAGATCGAAGCCCTGGAAAAGGAAGTGGGCGGGGGCGACGTGGGAACCGATCAGATCAAGGAACTCAGCAAGCTGCGCACCGAACTGGCAAGCCTGAGGGAATCCTCTTCGGACAACCATCCTGACGTGATTCGGCTGCGCAAGCAGGTGGAGAAGCTGGAGGCCGAGATCAACCGCGGCGTCACCCGCGAGAATGCCCGCCGAATCGCCACCAGCCAACCTGACAATCCAGCTTACATTACACTGCAAGTTCAACGGGACACCACGGCTCAGGATATCGCTGCCCTCGCCAAGAAGCGGAAGGAGTTGCAAGCGAAATTGACGGAATACGAAGCCCGCCTCGGTCAGACCCCGGATGTTGAGCGCCAGTACTTAAGTTTGCTGCGAGATTACGATAACGCGGCAGCCAAATACCGGGAGCTCAAAGCCAAGGAAATGGAAGCGCATGTGGCGGAGCAGTTGGAGAAGAAGAGCAAGGGCGAGCGCTTCTCCATCATCGAGCCGCCCATGCTGCCCGAGAAGCCGGTCAAGCCCAACCGCATTGCCATCGCCTTTCTTGGCTTCGTGCTGGCTCTTGCCGGTGGAGCCGGTTACATCCTGCTGATGGAAACTATGGATGCCTCATTGCGCGGAGCCAGGAGCATCGCAGCGCTGACGGGTGTGGCACCGCTGGCGGTGATCCCCTTGTGGCAGACCGATGAGGAGGAGGATTTCGAGCGGCGGCGCAAACTGCTGTTTGCCGTTGGCGCTGCGGCGGCCGTGATTCTGGTATTGGGTTTGGTCAACTGGTTGTGGACGCCGTTGGACGTCCTCTGGTTCCGTGGCCTTCGCAAGCTCGATCAGATTACCGGATAAAGGCCAGGCGGATCCAGGCCGATCAGGCGCCAACCGTCGCATATGCACCACACAGAGAATTCACCATGGAACGTATACGTAAGGCTTTAGACAAGACCTACCAGAAGCAGGCCGTACTCAGCGGAACGGAGGCAGCGCCAGCCGTCGCCCGGCCCGGCGGTCGCATCGAGTACACGCAGACCCGCAGTGTTCCGATCTCTCAGGACCACCTGCGGCGGCATCGCGTGATCTCGGGCTACGAGCCAGGCAGTTTTACCGATGCCTACAAGATCCTTCGCACACGGGTGTTACAGAAGCTCCGGGAGCAAGGCTGGAATGCGCTGGCTATCACCAGTCCCGGGCCTGCGGCGGGCAAGACACTGACCGCCATCAACCTGGCCATCAGCCTGGCGCTGGAGGTGGACCAGACGGTGCTGCTGGTGGATGCGAACCTGCGCAACCCCAGCGTACACAAGTATTTTGGATTGGAGCCCCAGTTCGGGCTGAGTGACTACCTGCTGGATTCGGTGCCCATTGAGAAGATCCTGATCAATCCGAAAGGCATCGGCCGCTTCGTGGTGCTGCCCGGCAAGCGGCCCCTGGCGGATTCGGCGGAACTGCTTTCCTCGTCCAAGATGGCGGAACTGGTGGACGAGCTCAAGAGCCGCTATCCGTCGCGTATCGTTATTTTCGACCTGCCGCATCTATCCACGTCAGACGCTCTGGGCTTCGCACCCTATGCGGATGCCGCCTTGCTGGTCGTAGAGGAAGGTCGCACAAACCGGGAGGACCTGGCCGCTGCCATCGAGAATTTGCATCCCTCGCCCATTCTGGGCACCGTGCTCAACAAGGCGGAACCCCGCGATTCCGCCGAAGCCTGAGGTCAGCCGCCGTGTATGAATCCTTCTATAAATTGCGCGAGAGGCCATTCGCGCTCATGCCCGATCCGGCGTTTCTGTACCTGAGCCGCAAGCACAGGCTGGCGATGACGCTCCTGGAGTATGGTCTGTTGAATCAGACCGGGTTCGTTGTCATCAGTGGCGGGATCGGTACCGGCAAGACGACTCTGATCCATCAATTATTGGGTAATCTAAGCCGCAAGAACCTGCGCGTCGGGCTGATTTCCAATGCGCACCCCTCGTTTGGCGAGTTGCTGCAGTGGGTGCTTATGGCTTTCGACCTGGACTACTCAGGCAAGGGTAAGACCGCTTTATTCCAGACCTTCATGGAGTTCGTCAACGAGCAGTATCGCAAGGGCAAACGCACTGTGCTGGTGATCGATGAGGCGCAGAACCTGTCGCCGGAGACACTGGAAGAGCTGCGCATGCTGATCAACGTCAATGTGGGCAAGGACCAGTTGCTGCAGATCGTGCTGGTGGGGCAGGAACAGTTGCTGGAGAAGCTCAGGCGACCGGACCTGGAGCAGTTTGCCCAGCGCGTCTCGGTCAGCTATCGGCTGGAACCTCTGGACCGTGACGAAACCCGGCGCTATATTCGCCACCGGCTGCAGGCGGCCGGCAGCGTCGAACCGGAATTGTTCAGCGATGCGGCCTGCGATGCGGTCCATGAGCAATCGCGCGGAATTCCCCGCTTGATCAATGTTTTGTGCGATACTGCGCTGGTCTATGGGTTTGCCGACGACCGGCGGCAGATCGACGCGGAACTGGTTAAAGACGTAGCCAGAGACCGCGAGCAGGGCGGGTTGCCGTCCCAATTCAAACAGGATGTCGCGGCACTGGCTGGCGACTGAAGCTGCAGCATAGTCTTGAAGGTATCGACTTGACCGAACGAATCGTGGGCGAATCCAGGGAAAACGAGCTGGTTTCGCTCTGCATGTCAGGGACCCCTGCTGATTTTGAGCGGCATCAGACCATGACGGAACCCGAGCAAGTCAAAGCACAACTGAAGGTCACCTGTCGCAACTGCAGCCTGAGCGAGTTGTGCCTGCCGCGCGGTCTCAAGCGGGAGGATATCGAACGCATAGGCAATCTAGTCAGTCGCAAGCGCACCCTGCAAAAGGGCGACTACCTGTACCGCAAGGGGGACCCCTTCCGCGGCATCATCGCCATCAAGGCGGGAACCGCCAAGGTCACGGCGCTGGACCAAGGCGGCAATGAATCGGTCACCGCCTATCTGTTGCCCGGAGAACTGCTGGGCTTCGACGCCCTGGCCGACGACTACCATTCCTGCTCCGCTGTTGCGCTGGAAACCGTGAGCTACTGCGAGATTCCGGCCGACCAGTTGGATGGTTTGTGTCGCGACGTGCCGAATCTCATGCGCGAGCTGTTCCGGCATGCGGGGCATACGCTGGCGGCAGAAACCGATCAGATCCTTTTGAGCAAACGCCCGGCGGAGGAGAGGGTGGCGGGCTTTCTGATCAACATCTCCAACCGTCTGCGGCAACGGGGATTTTCCGCGACCGAGTTTCGCCTCAGCCTGACGCGCCAGGAGATCGGCAATTTCCTGGGACTGGCCCTGGAGACCGTGAGCCGCACCCTCAAGGGCCTGGAAGACTCCGGGATCATTCGCGTCAAGCACAAGTACATTCAGATCACCAACCTCAAGCGCCTGCAGGATCTGCGGGCAAATCAGTAGCCTCCGCCGGCGGCCACCACCCTCAGCTCTTTAGTCCGGTCCCTCTCTCCAGCAACAGCAGGGCGAGTCCGCCCAAAAGTGCCAGACAGCAGGCGAGTATGATGAAGGCGCTTTGGACGTTGAGGTCGCTGACACCAAGAAAGCCGTAGCGGAAGGCGTCGACCATGTAAAGGATGGGGTTGCCCAGGGATACCTTTCGCCAGAACTCGGGCAGCATATCCACGGAATAGAACACACCTCCCAGGTAGACCAATGGCGTCAACACGAAATTCGGGATGATGGAAATATCATCGAAGCTGTTGGCGAACAGGGCGTTGAGAAATCCCGCCAGGGCAAACAAGGTGGCGGTCATGGCAGACACGCTGACGATGACCGCCGGGTGAGCCAGCTTCACGTCGGTGAAGCAGGCGGCAATACCGGCCACCACGCTGCCCACCACGATGCCGCGGACGATGCCACCACCCACGTATCCGATGAGGATCACCCAACTGGGCACAGGCGCGCTCAGTAGTTCCTCGATATTGCGCTGGAACTTGGTCGAGTAGAACGAGGCCACCACGTTGCCATAGGCGTTGGTGATGACGGACATCAGGACCACCCCGGGAACGATAAAGTCCATATAGGCAATACCGCGCATGTCTCCCACGCGATTGCCGATCAGTTGGCCAAAGATCAGGAAATACAGCGAGGTCGTCACCACGGGAGGGAGGACGGTCTGCGGCCAGATGCGCAGGAATCGGTGGATTTCCCGAAACAGGATGGTCTGCAGGGCGATGAGATGGCGCATGGCGGGATTCAATCGGAAGCGGGCAGGTCTTTTGCCGGGCGCCCCACCAGGTCGATGAAGAGTTGCTCCAGGCGGTTGGCGGCATTGCGAACGGCGTTCACCTGGATGCCGGCAGCAAGCAGCGCGTCGAACAGACTGTGCAAGCCGTGTCCGGTGGGCACATCCACGCCGAGGGTGCGGCTGTCGATGCTGGAAAAATGGTACGGTGCAATTTCCGGCGCATGCTCGATCGGCCTGCTCAGTTCCAGGATATAGCGGTTCACCTTCAAGCGCCGGAGCAGCCCCTGCATGTCGCTGTGCTCCACGATGACGCCCTGATCGATGATCGCAATGTGCCTGCAAAGATTTTCCGCTTCTTCCAGGTAATGGGTGGTGAGGATGATGGTCGTGCCTTCCGCGTTGATGTGCTTGAGGAATTCCCACATGGAACGGCGCACCTCGATGTCGACGCCGGCGGTGGGCTCGTCCAGGATCAGCAGGCGCGGCTTATGTACCAGGGCGCGAGCGATCATGAGACGCCGTTTCATGCCGCCCGAAAGCTGACGTGAAACCTCATTGCGCTTGTGCCACAGGCCCAGCTGTTCCAGGCAATGGCCGGCACGGCGCAGTGCTTCGCGGCGGCGGATGCCGAAATAGCCCGCCTGGTTGACGACGATGTTCTGAACCTTTTCGAACTGGTTGAAATTGATTTCCTGGGGCACCAGCCCAATGCAGCGCTTGGCTGCGTCCGCCGCCTGGTCGATGTCGTGGCCGAAAATCGCCACCTGACCGGAAGTCTTGCGGACCAGCGCGCTGATGATGCCGATGGTCGTGGACTTGCCGGCGCCGTTGGGTCCCAGCAAGGCGAAGAAATCCCCGTTTGCCACCTCCAGGTCGATGCCCTTGAGAGCCTCGAAGCCATTCTTGTAGACCTTCTTCAGGCGGCGCAAGGACAGGGCGCTCGTTTCATTCCACATGGGAGCCGATGTTTCGTAAAATGGGCAGGCCGCCATTTTAACAAATTCGAACGGCCCCATTTTTTCCATAGCACCTGGAGCGACTTTGCCGAAACACACACCCGAACTGGTCGCTGCCATCGATCTGGGCTCCAACAGCTTTCACATGGTCGTCGCCAGCCTGCGTCAAGGGGAGCTGGTCATCCTCGATCGCCTGCGCGAGATGGTGCGCCTCGCCGCGGGCCTGACGCCGCAGCGCAGCCTTTCCGTCGCCGCCCAACAGAAGGCCATCGACTGCCTGCAGCGTTTCGGCCAGCGCCTGCGCGACATGCCCTTGGGTTCGGTGCGGGCGGTGGGAACCAATACGCTGCGCATCGCGCGGAATGCCAATGAATTCCTGATACTGGCCGAGCAGGCGCTGGGACATCCCATCGAGATCATTTCCGGCATCGAAGAGGCGCGCCTAATCTATCAGGGTGTGGCTCATTCCCTGGCCACGGACGGCAAGCGCCGCCTGGTCATGGACATCGGCGGCGGCAGCACCGAGTACATTATCGGCATCGACAAGACACCGCTGCAAAAGGAAAGCCTGCACATGGGTTGTGTCTCCATGAGCCTGCAGCAGTTCCCCGACGGCAAGTTGACGCAAAAACGCTTCAAGCGCGCGGTGATTGCCGCCCAGATGGAACTGGAACCCTTCGAGGCCGCATTCCGCAGCGACTCGTGGGACGAGGCGGTGGGTGCCTCCGGCACCTTGCGCACGGTGGAGAAGCTCCTGGTCAGCTCCGGCTGGAGCAAGGGCGGCATTACCCTGGAGGGACTCAACCGGCTGGTGGACGCGCTGTTAAGCGCGGGACATCATGACAAGCTCAACCTGCCGGAACTCAGCCTGGACCGCAAACCCATCCTTCCCGGCGGCGTGGCCATTTTGTACGCGACCTTCAAAAGCCTGGGCATCCAGCACATGAAGGTGGCGGAGGGCGCACTGCGGGAGGGCTTGCTCTACGACCTGCTCGGACGCATCAATCAGGAGGATATCCGATCGCGCACGGTGGCCGCGGTAGCGAGCCGTTATCACGTCGACCAGAAACACGCGGCGCGCATTCGGCAGACCTTACGCGACTTGGGGGCGCAGGTGGCAAGCTTTGGCAGGGTTGAGGCGCCCGAGGCGATGCAATGGCTGGAATGGGCCGCGGATTTGCATGAGATTGGCCTTGATATAGCGCATAGCCAGTTTCATAAGCACAGCGCGTACATCATCGAAAACGGCGACCTGCCCGGATTCTCGCGGCAGGATCAGAAACTGCTGGCCGCCATCGTGCGTGCGCATCGGCGTAAGCTGCCGACCAAGCTCCTCAAGGAACTGCCCGCGCCCTGGAGCGTCGCAGCCAAGCCCATGGCCATCCTGCTGCGCCTGGCGGTGCTGCTGAACCGCAGCCGGCATGCGACGCCACTCCCAAGAATGGCGCTGACGCTTTCGGAAACCCAGATGAATCTCAACTTTCCGGTCGGATGGTTGGACAGCCATCCACTTACTAGTGCCGATCTGGAAGAGGAAGCGGTCTATCTTGCCTCGGCGGGGGTGAACCTGCGGTTTTCCTGAACGCGGGGAAGCTGAATCGCTGCCGCGTACCGCTCAGCCCGTCATTCTGCCGGTTGTTCCGGATAGAGTTGGAAACAGGCCTCGCGGATGAGGTTGGCGGCATAGGAGCTCGGTGTGTTTGTCCCAAACTCCGCCAGGCATTCGGCGACGGTCTCCGGGCCGAGCCAGCCCGGATCAACTTTTTCCGGTGGCGTAGAGTCCGGAAAAGCCACGCGGCACTGGCTGTTTTCCGATGCGGCAACTACATCGTTCTGCACGTCCGGCAGGCGTTCCAGCAGGCACTCATGGTAGTTTTCGGGGCTGGAAAGAATCCCGGCACCGCTCGCCGTGCTGTAGAGCAGGCATGCGGCGAATGCGGGAATAAACTTCATGGCTTTGAGTGAGACGGTCGCATACATGAGGCAGGGGCTCCGCTGACAGGCAAAAGGGGTTCGGGAATGGCCGAGGAAACCGTATTGTTCAGCGCTTCAGCCAGGTGTTCACCAGTTCCACGTCTTCCCGCCGAAGGCTGCTGGCGGACTGTTTCAGAACCAGGCTGCTGACGATGTAATCATAGCGTGCCTTGGCATAATCACGTTGAGCACGATACAGATTGCGCTGCTCCGCCAATACATCGACCATGGTCCGTGTACCTACCTCAAATCCCGCCTCGGTAGCTTCCAGCGCACTCTGTGCCGATGTGACTGCCGCCTTCAAGGCTTTGACCTGACTGATGGAGGACAGCACGCTTCGGTAGGCATCCTTGGTTAGCCGCGTGACGCTGCGCCGCTGCCGGTCCAAGGCATCCTTCGCGGCGGAAAGCTCGTGCTCGGCCTGGCGCACCTTGGAATTCACGGATCCACCGGCAAACAGCGGCACATTCACCTGCATGCCCACGACTTCGTTGTCGTAGCGTATCCCGTTAATGCGGTTGGTGTCGGAAAAACCGGCCTGGCCGACGAGATCCAGAGTGGGCAGGTGACCCGCAAACTGCAGGTCGATGGCTTTCTTGGCCAGATCTGCCGTATTCTGGGCCGCGATGATGTCGAAATTGCTCTCCTGGGCGCGGCGGTTCCAGTCATCCAGATTGGCGGGCTGGGGCGTGCTCAGCGGAATTTCCGGAGCAAGGTGCGAGAGCGGGCGTTCCTGTTGGCCAATGATCTCCCGCAAAGCCTCGCGGGCGTTGTCCAATTCATTCTCTGCCCGGATCTCGTTGGCATTGGCCAGGTCGAAACCGGCTTGTGCTTCGTGCACATCGGTGATAGCGATGAGGCCCTCGTCGAAGCGCGCCTTGGCCTGTTCCAATTGCCGCTCGATGGCTACGCGTTCGGCGTGGGCGAATTCCAGACTGTCTTCGGCGAAGAGTACATCGAAATAGGCCCGCGCCATGCGTACGATGAGATTCTGGTGTTCCGCCGCGTACTGGGCTTCTGCCCGCGCGACCTGGTTATCCGCTTGGCCCAACTGTACCCAGTAGTCGTGATGGTAGATGGGTTGGGTCACCTGCAAGGTGGCGGAACTGGTCCAGAAATTCTGAAAGCCCTGCTGTCCTGGAATGAAGGTGGTACCTGTGTTGAAGTAATTCTTGCTCATCTGCGCAGAGACGCTGATGTTGGGCAAGAGCCGCGCAACGCTCTGCGGTATGGATTCGAGCACGGAATCGCGCGTGGCCTCCGACTGGCGCAACGTCGGGTCGTTTTGCAGGGCTAGGTCATAGGTTTCCGTCAGATTTTCGCCACGGGCCGGAGAAAAGTTCAGGGCAAGCGCTAGCGCAAGGCCGGACGCCTTTGGTCTGGCATGCCGCAGGTTGATCACGGGTAGACGATGTTCACGCGGTCAGTCCCCACATGCTTGCGCAGCCGTGTCAGCAGCTCGCTTCCGGGGTGGACACGCCAGGCTTCGCCCAGCTGTATGAGGGAACGGGCCTTGCTTCCCTGGTATTCCACCAAAATCGGGCAGCGCCCGCCCTGGAAGGGCCGCAATAGGTCTGACAGTTCCGCAGCCAGGTCGGGACCGGATTGGGGCTGCTCCGGCCAACGGATGACTAGGTTCTTGGCGAAGTGCTCGCGGGCCTGGTCGATATTGTACAAATTCTCCGCGGTGAGGCGCAGTTGGCCCGAGAAGTCGTCCATGCCCAGGCCGCCTTCCGCCACGATCAGAACATCCTTCAATAGATTATCCCGCACTTTGTCGAAGACTTCGGAGAAGACCGCGACTTCAAGTCTTCCGGTGCGGTCATCCAGGCTGAGGAAGCCCATGCGCTTGCCGTTCTTGTTCTGCTTGGTGCGCAGGTCCACCACCAATCCGGCCACCACGGCGCGCACCTCGCGTTTTCCGTATCCGCGCTGCTCGCCGCCTTCCACGCTAAGTTTGCCAAGACGCCCGGTGATGAAATGGGCCAGTTCACCTTCGTACTGGGTGATGGGATGGCCTGTCAAATAGAGTCCCAGAGTCGCCTTTTCCTGCACCAGCCGCTGGTCTTCCGGCCAGGGCTCGACTGGCGGGGTTGCGGCGGCTGGCGCGGCTGCAGGCGCCGACTCCATGATCAGGCCGAACAGGTCGTTTTGCCCCGTGGCTTCCATGCGGCCGTGCTGCTCGGCGTTTTTCAGGGCATCCGTCAGCTGCGCCATATGCTGGGCCCGGTTCGCGTCGAGGACATCCAGGGCGCCGGCGCGGATCAAAGCTTCCAGTACCCGGCGATTGGCCTTGCGCAGATCGATGCGCCGGCACAGGTCGAACAGGTCGAGGTAAGGCCCGGCACTTTCGCGCTCGCGAATGATGTCCTCGATGGCGTTTTCCCCCACGCCCTTCACGGCGCCGAGCCCATAGACGATCTGGCCGGCGTCGTTGACGGTAAAGCGGAACTGGGAGACGTTGACATTGGGGGGCACGATGGCCAGGTTCATCTCCCGGCACTCCTCGATCAGCACCACCACCTTGTCGGTGTTGTCCATATCGGCGGACAGCACGGCGGCCATGAAGGCAGCGGGGTAGTGGGCCTTGAGCCAGGCCGTCTGGTAGGAGACCAGGGCATAGGCGGCGGAATGGGATTTGTTGAAACCGTACTCGGCGAACTTCTCCATCAGGTCGAAGATGTAGCTCGCCGTGGCTTCCTCCACATCCCTTTCGACAGCGCCCTTGACGAATATCTCGCGCTGCTTCGCCATTTCCTCGGGCTTTTTCTTGCCCATGGCGCGGCGCAGCAGGTCGGCGCCGCCCAGGGTGTATCCCGCCAGCACCTGGGCAATCTGCATCACCTGTTCCTGATAGACGATCACGCCGTAGGTGGGCTTGAGGATGCCTTCCAGGCTGGGGTGGGGGTAATCCACCTTGGCCTTGCCGTGCTTGCGGTTGACGAAATCATCCACCATGCCCGATTGCAGAGGCCCCGGGCGGAACAGCGCCACCAAGGCGATGATGTCCTCGAAGCAGTCCGGCAGGAGGCGCCCGATCAGTTCCTTCATGCCGCGTGATTCGAGCTGAAACACGGCGGTGGTGGCCTTGCGCTTGAGCAGGGCGTACGTGGCGGGGTCGTCCCTGGGAATGTGATTGATGTCCAGCGCCTCAAGACTTTGCTCGGTACGCTGCCGGTTGACCGTCTCCATGGCCCAGTCGATGATGGTGAGGGTGCGCAGGCCCAGGAAGTCGAACTTGACCAGACCCACCGCTTCCACGTCGTCCTTATCGAACTGGGTCACCAGATTGTCGCCGCCCTGCTCGCAATACAGCGGGCTGAAATCGATCAGCCGGGACGGCGCGATAACCACGCCGCCCGCATGCTTACCGGCGTTGCGGGTGATGCCTTCCAGGGACTTGGCGAGGTCGATTAGGGCCTTGACCTCCTCGTCCATGTCGTAGAGCTTTCGGAGGTCCTCGCTTTCCTTGAGCGCCTTGTCCAGGGTCATGCCCAATTCAAAGGGTATGAGCTTGGCGATGCGATCGACAAAACCATAGGGATGACCCAATACGCGCCCGACGTCGCGCACCACCGCCTTGGCGGCCATGGAACCGTAGGTGATGATCTGGGAGACGCGGTCGCGGCCGTAGTGGCGTGCCACGTAGTCGATCACTTCGTCGCGCCGCTCCATGCAGAAGTCCACGTCGAAGTCGGGCATGGACACGCGTTCCGGGTTGAGGAAGCGTTCGAACAGGAGTTCGAACTGCATGGGGTCCAGATCCGTGATCTTGAGCGCGTAGGCCACCAGAGAGCCTGCGCCTGAGCCGCGGCCAGGTCCTACGGGTATGCCATTGTTCTTGGCCCATTGTATGAAGTCGGCGACGATGAGGAAGTAGCCGGGAAACTTCATCTGGTTGATGACGTCAATTTCCACGTCCAGGCGTTCTTCGTAGGGCTTGCGCTGTTCCGCGGGCGCTCCCGGCATCAGCACCGCCAGCCTTTCTTCCAGTCCGGCGCGCGACTGGGCCGCGAAGTAGTCCTCGACGCTCATGCCTTCGGGTACCGGAAAATCCGGCAGGTAGTTCTTGCCCAGGGTCAGCTCGAGATTGCAGCGCTTGGCGATCTCGACGGTGTTTTCCAGGGCTTCGGGGATGTCGGCGAACAATTCCGCCATCTCCTCGGGGCTTTTCAGGTACTGCTGGTCGCTGTACTCGCGCGGACGCCTGGGATCGTCCAGCACCCGCCCCTGATGGATGCAGACACGGGCTTCGTGGGCATCGAATTCGGAGGGCTGGAGGAAGCGCACGTCGTTGGTGGCCACCGGCGCCACGCCGAATTCCGAACACAGTTCCAAGGCGGCGTCCAGGTACGCCTCTTCGTGGGGTCTGCCCGTACGCTGCAGTTCCAGGTAAAAGCGGTCGCCGAACAGGGAGTGCATGCTCTCGAGGGCACTGCGCGCCTCGTGCGCGTTGCCTGTCAATAGCGCCTGGCCGATCTGGCCGGCCATCGCGCCGGACAGGGCGATGAGGCCTTCATGGCGCTCCGCCAGCCAGTGGCCCATGAGCATGGGCACGCCCTGGTGCTGGTTTTCCTGGTAGCTGCGGGAAATCAAAGCGGTGAGATTGCGGTAGCCGGTTTCGTTCTGGACCAGCAGGGTCAAGCGGTGGGGCGCATGGGCGTCGGACTCGTTCAAGATCCAGACGTCCGTACCCGCGATGGGCTTGACCCCTTCGCCCATCGCTGCTTTGTAGAACTTGACCAGGGCGAACAGATTGGACTGGTCGGTGACAGCCACCGCGGGCATGCCCAATTTAAGCGTCTGCTTGACCAGCGGCTTGACGCGGACCAGGCCGTCGACCAGGGAATATTCGGTGTGTACGCGGAGATGGACGAACGGTGCGTGCATGGAATCTCAGGCTAATCTCGGTTTTCTCGCCAGACAGTGCCAAGGAATTCTATTGCCGCGCAACCTCACGGGCTGTAGCGGAGTCGAACAGGAGCCACGGCGTGCGTCCGGCGGCTAGGCCGTCGCCATGTCGGACAAGCAAAGTTGCAAGGCATTCTCCCAATTCGGCAAGCGGATGTCGAAGGCCTGCGCCAGCTTCTGATTGCTCAGCGCCGAGTAGGATGGACGTCGCGCCGGCCGGGGGTAGGCGGAGCTAGGTATGGGCTCCAGACGGGCGCAGTCCGGTGGCAACAGGCCGCGGGCGATGGCTTCGGCACGGATGGCCTGGGCGAACCCGTACCAGCTGGTTTCGCCGCCGCAGGTCAGATGGTAGATGCCTGAGGCCTCCACAAGCCGTTCGTAGTTTCCGCAACGGGCAAGGAGCAGGGCAGTAGACTCGGCTAGCATCCGGCTCCAGGACGGTGATCCGCGCTGATCGTCCACGATCTGCAGGGAGTCACGCTCCCGCATCAGGCGCAACATGGTCAGCAGGAAGTTCTGTCCACGCCCGCCATATACCCAGGCGGTGCGGAGAATCAGGTGCGCACAGCCGGTCTGCGCGATGGCAAGCTCACCTTGAAGCTTGCTGCGGCCGTATACGCTGGAAGGGCCGGTGAGGTCGTCTTCGGTGTAAGGGCTCAGACCGTCGCCGGGGAACACGTAGTCCGTGGAGTAATGGACCAGCGCAGCGCCGATGGTTCGGGCTGCCTCGGCCAGCACGCCGGGCGCGGTGCCATTGATCTGAAAGGCGAGCGTCTCCTCCTGCTCCGCCAGGTCCACCGCCGTATAGGCTCCCGCGTTGACGATCACTTGGGGTTGAACGGTGTTGGCGGCCTTCCGTAGCGAATCCGGATCGGCCAGGTCCACCGGCAGGGCCGGGGAGCGGCGGTCCAGGGCCACCACATCTCCCAGGCAGGCCAGGCTGCGTTGCAGTTCCCAGGCAATTTGCCCCTCGCGACCGATCAGCAGGATCTTCATGGGCCCGGGTACACCGGCAGCGCCTCGCGGGGAAAGTCCCGTAGGAGAATCGCCTGCTCATCCTTGGCCGAGAGGGTAGGCGGGATCGTCAGCGGCCATGCTATGCCGATTTCAGGGTCGTCGTAGCGCAGGCTGAATTCGGCGCCAGGATCGTAAAAATCGGTGCACTTGTAGGCGAACAGGGCGGTCTCGCTGAGCACGCAGAAACCGTGGGCGAAGCCCTCGGGCACGTACATTTGCAGATGGTTGTCCTCGGACAGCAGCGCGCCGAACCACTGGCCAAAGCTCGGGGAACCCTGGCGGATATCGACCGCCACGTCGAACACCTCCCCTTGCAGGGCCTGGACCAGCTTGCCCTGGGGGTTGGGATTCTGGAAATGCAGCCCGCGCAGGATGCCGCGCCGGGAGAAGGACAGGTTGTCCTGGACAAATTCGAGATTCAAGCCCGCATCGGCGAATGTCCTGCGGTTCCAGCTTTCCTTGAAAAAACCGCGCGGATCGCCGAACACCTTGGGTTCCAGCAGCAGGACGCCGGGCAGATTCGTTTCCCGGACCTTCATAACGGGCCTCCCTGGCGAATGAGCTGCTTCAAATAGAGCCCGTACCCGCTCTTGTTGAGACCGTCGGCCAGCGCTTCCACCTGGCCGTTGTCAATCCAGCCCTGGCTCCAGGCGATTTCCTCGGGACAGGCCACTTTGAGGCCCTGCCTTTCTTCGATGGTCTGGATGAAGTTGGAGGCCTGCATAAGGGAATCGTGGGTGCCGGTGTCTAGCCAGGCGATGCCGCGACCGAGCCTGTCCACCCTAAGTTGTCCTTGCTGTAGGTACAGGTTGTTGATGTCGGTGATTTCCAACTCGCCCCGAGCCGACGGCTTGAGTTCACGGGCCATGTCGCAAACCTGGGCATCGTAGAAATACAGCCCAGTGACCGCGTACTGGGACTTGGGTGCTGCCGGCTTCTCCACCAGCGCCGTAACCTTGCCTTCGTGGTCGAATTCCGCCACGCCATAGCGTTCCGGATCCTTCACCCAGTAGCCGAACACCGTGGCGCCCTCGGTGCGCTCCGCGGCGGTCAGCAGGTATTTCTGGAAGCCGTGGCCATAGAAGATGTTGTCCCCCAGAATCAAACAACTGGGGTTGGAGCCGACGAATTCGCGTCCGATGACGAAGGCCTGGGCGAGACCCTCGGGCCTGGCCTGCACGGCATAGGTGATGGACATGCCCCATTGTGAACCGTCCCCCAGCAGTGCCTGGAACAGAGGCTGGTCATGGGGCGTGGTGATGATCAGCACCTCGCGCATCCCCGCCAGCATCAGCACGGAGAGCGGGTAGTAGATCATCGGCTTGTCGAACACCGGCAGCAGCTGCTTGCTGACGGCGAGGGTGAGGGGATGCAGGCGGGTGCCCGAGCCTCCGGCCAGGATCAATCCCTTACGGCTGGCACTCACGCGGCGTTCTCTTCGGGTTCCAGCCCCAGTCGTTCTCCGAGATAGCTGCCGTCCATCACGCGGCCGGTCCACTCGCGGTGATCCAGATACCACTGCACCGTCTTGCGTAATCCGGATTCGAAGGTCTCTTCCGGTTCCCAGTCCAGGTCCTGGCGGATCTTGCTGGCGTCGATGGCGTAGCGCAGATCATGCCCCGGACGGTCGGTCACGAACTGAATAAGTTGGCGGTGAGGGCGGTGAGGCGAACCGGGTACCAGTTCATCCAGCAAGTCGCACAGGGTATGGACCACGTCCAGGTTGGTCTTCTCGTTGTTGCCGCCGACGTTGTAGACCTGGCCCGGAACGCCCGATTCCAGCACCCGCTCGATGGCCCGGCAATGATCCTCCACATAGAGCCAATCGCGGATGTTGGCGCCTTTACCGTAGACCGGGAGGGCCTTGCCTGCCAGCGCATTGTGAATCATCAAGGGGATCAGCTTTTCGGGAAACTGATAGGGCCCATAGTTGTTGGAGCAATTGGTGGTGAGCACCGGCATGCCATAGGTATGGAAGTAGGCGCGCACCAGATGGTCCGATCCGGCTTTGGATGCGGAATAGGGCGAATTGGGCTGGTAACGGGTGGTTTCCGTGAACTTGCCGGTTTCACCCAGGCTGCCGTAGACCTCATCGGTGGACACATGCAGGAACCGGAACGCGCCCGATTCGGGCCTGGGCAACTGCCGCCAGTACTGGCGGGCTGCCTCCAGCAGATGGAAAGTGCCGAGCACATTGGTTTGTACGAAGGCTTCCGGCGAATCGATGGAGCGGTCTACATGGCTTTCCGCCGCGAAATTGACGATGGCTTCGGGCCGGTAGCGCTGCAGCAGGTAATCGAGCAAGCCGTGGTCACCGATGGAGCCGAGTACGAATACGTGGTCCGGGTTATCCTTGACGCTTTCCAGCGTGTCCAAGTTGCCTGCGTAAGTCAATGCATCCAGATTGATCACCTGGATGCCACCCCGCGCCATCTGCCGCAGCACGAAGTTGCCGCCGATGAAGCCGGCTCCGCCGGTCACCAGCCAGGTTCTGGTTCTTGTCATTCTCCCCCAACTTTCCTTTGCATCATGCCTTTAGAGGGATTGTACCCGATCACGGCCAGCAGCAGGAAGGTGGCCAGGGCGGCGGCGGTATGTAGGCAGGCTGGCAGGTTGAACTGCTCGTAGAGGGCGAAGCGGATCAGTTCGACGGCCTGAGAGAACGGGTTATAACGGGCGAGGGTTTCCAGCAGCTCTGACGACTCCTGAATCTTCCACAGGGGGTAGAGGGCGGTGGACAGGAAGAACATGGGGAAGATCACGAAATTCATGACTCCGGCAAAATTCTCCAGTTGCTTGATGAACGAAGACAGGAGCAGCCCCAAGGCGCCAAGCATCAATCCCGAGAGCACCAGGGCGGGTAGCAAGGTCAGGTAGCCCTCGGGCGGCGCTTGGACATCGTAGAACCAGGCCACCGCCAGGAAAGTGTAGGCCTGCAGCACCGAAACCAGGGTGCCCGCGAGGAGTTTGCCCAGCAGCAGAAACCAGCGGGGCAGCGGGCTGACCAACAGGGTACGCATGCTGCCCATCTCGCGGTCGTAGACCATGGAGAGAGAGCTTTGCATGCCGTTGAAAAGCTGGATCATGCCCAGCAGGCCGGGTGTGATATAGACCTCGTACAGGATGTAGGTTTCGTAGGGCGGTATGATCGCCACTCCGAGGGTGGAGCGGAAGCCCGCGGCGAAGATGAACAGCCAGACCAGGGGGCGCACCAGGGCGGAGACGAAGCGCTCCCGCTGATGCACAAAACGGTAGAGTTCGCGCAGCACGATGCCATTCAGGGCGCGCAGATAGTGCAACGGGCTCATGCAGCGCCTCCCGTGAGTGCGGTAAAGGCATTGTCGATGGTCTCGCTGTGGCTGGCGGCAAGCACCTCGGACAGGCTGCCATCCGCGCGGATCGTGCCTTTGTGCAGCACGATGATGCGGTCCTGCGGGTAGATCTCGTCGATCAGGTGCGTGGCCCATAACACGGCAATTTGGCCATCCAGGCAAAGCCCGTGCACGTAGTCGACGATGGCCTTGCGGCTGGGCACATCCAGTCCGACGGTCGGTTCGTCCAGCAACAGCAGGGAAGGCCTGTGCAACAAGGCTCTGGCGATTTCCACGCGTCGGCGATGGCCGCCGTTGAGCTGGCGAATCTTTTCCTTGCGGCGCTCGAACATGGACTGACGTTCCAGTTCCTCCCGGATGCGCGCGTCCGCCTGCTTCCGGCTCAGGCCGTGCAGGGACGCGTGATAGCGCAGGTTCTGCTCGACGCTGAGGTCGAGGTCCAGTGTCGGTTGCTGAAACACGACGCCGAGCCGCGCCAGGGCCTTGCGCGATTGCTGCTTCAACTCGAATCCGGCGATTTCCACGAAACCGTCCCGGCTGTCGTAAAGGCGCGTGATCAGCGCGAACAGAGTGCTCTTGCCGGCGCCATTGGGGCCGAGGAGGATGGTGCAGGTGCCTTCGGCAAGCGTGAAGTTCACGCCATCCAGGGCGCGGCGATTCCCGTAGGCGTAGGAAAGGCCGGCTACCTTGAGCGCCGGCGCGGAAGACTCATTCATGGCTTGACGGCAATGCCCCAGGGATATTGGCCCACGGCGACGGATTTCAGGACCTTGTGTTTCTCCAGGTCGATGATGGAGACGTCGTTGCTGACGCCGTTGGTGGTGTACAGCCGCTTTTGGTCCGGTGAGAACTCCAGATTCCAGACCCGCTGCCCCACCAGCAAGTATTGCAGCACCTCGAGCTTCTGGGCATCGATCACCGCGACCCGGTTGGCGGGGCCTAGAGCGACATAGGCATAACGGCGATCCTTGTCGACGCGCATGCCGACCGGCTGGATCTTCTCCTGCGTCACCCCCGGTATCTTGAAGCTGAGCTTCTTGATCGGAGTCTTCGATTCGACGTCGAATACGGTCACGCTCCCCGCGATTTCCGAACTCACCCAGAGTTGCTTGCTGTCATCGGTGAAACGCGCCGAGCGGGGTCTTGGGTCGACAAGGGAATTTTCGACGATCTCGAGCTTGGCCCGGTCGATCCAATGGGCCATGTTGGTGGTCTCGCTGGTGCTCGCCAGCCAGCGTCCGTCGGGGCTGACGGCGATGCCTTCTGGCTCGACGCCCACGGGAATCGCCTTGATGGCCTTGCGCGTGGCGGTGTCGATCACCGTGACCTTGTTGTCGTCCTCATTGGAGGCGTAGATCTGGCTGCCGTCCGGCGCGATGGCAAAGGTTTCCGGATCGTCGCCGGAAGGCAGCTTGCCTGTGACTTTCAGTGTGCTGGAGTCGATCACCAGGATGGTATTGTCATCGCTAACGGCCACGTAGATCGACTTGAAGTCCTTGCTGATCTCGATGCCGCGTGGGCGCTTGCCGATTTTGACGGTCTTGGTGAGTTTGCCCGACTGCGCATCCACGAGAGCGAGGGCGTTGTCCTTTTCCAGGGTCACAAACAGGGTTTCACTGGCCAAGGCCGCTTGATTGGCGAAGGCGGCGGCCATCGCAAGCACAAAAGTGATCTTCATCGGTATCGGTTCCTAGGGTGCCAGGTGGCATTGGCTCTCGGGCTGGTCATATCCCAAGGTGTCCAGTTCGGTCTTGGGGTGCAGAAATCCCTCGATGGGCGACACCGCAATCAGAGAGTGTGCGGCGGCGAGCAGCACGGGCTGCCTCAGCTGGCCATCCCAAGGGCGGAAGGACAGGGGAACGCCCTTGAATCCCGCCAGGGACAGCTCGGGTCCGCGCAGGAAGCCGCGGATCGGTTCGAACTGCATGGTCTTGGTGCGTGTCGCGGCCTCGCCGATGGCGCGCACCGCCAGCCAGGCCGCGTAATCGACCTCGCTCATCCAGACGCCGGTCAGGTCCTTGAAACGATTTTGCAATTGGATCGCGCCCCATTGCTCATGGGTGTAATGCCAGCCCACGGGCATCAGCCCTTGAGTGCCGGCCACGGGACGGGACAACCAGGTACGGTAGCTGAGAAGGTCGCCGAAAGCGCCCGATTCATCGGCCACGACCAGGATGTCGTATTCGACGCCCTGGGTGAAGACGGGAATCTCGGACTCCGGTGTGCGGCGCTCGTCGAAGGTATGCTGCCAGGGACGCTCCGCCACGATCTTCAGGCCGAAGCGCGCGGCCGCCCTGCGCACAGCGGCGGCATACGCCTGGTCCGCGGCTTCCGGCCCCACGGCCAGCAAAAGCTTTTGCCAGCGCTTTTTTGACAGGTATTGCGCCAGGGCGTCGGCGCGCATGGCTCGGCTTGGGAGCAGGTGCAACAGATTCGGCGAGCAGGCGACGCCGCGTAGTTCGTCGTCGCTGCTGCCGATGTTGTAGATCAGCGCATTCTGAGCCTCCGGCAGGGCGGCGATGGCCTTGATGGCGTCCGCCGGCAGATTGACGATCAGGTGGCGGAAGCCCTGCGCCAGCATCTGCCGGGCTTTTTCCGCCGGGGCTACGTCATCGGTGATTTCGGCTTCGAGCAGTTCGAAGTGCTGGCGGGTGAATTGGCCGGTGGTGTTATTGTCCTGGGTCCCGAGACGCGCCCCCTGCATACCGCCACTGCGGTCCTCCGCGATGAAAAACGGCGGCTGAGTGAGGGATGGCGTGGATGCCGGATGCAGGAACGCAATTTTGAGGGCGTCCGGCGCAGGCGTTGCGGCGGGTGTCGGCGGCGGTTTCGTAACGCCCTTTTTAGCGGCGGCCTGGACCGACCCATAGGCCAGGAGACACAGACAGACGATTAAACACGCGCTGCGCAGGCGGCACAGGAACGCTTGCGGAAGGGCTTGGGGGTCGTGGTTGGACGTGCCAGTGTGGCGCATCACTTTAGGATACCGAAAACTGCCGTTGCAGACGAGGCTTCCGGTTGGCCCGTTCAGGAATCGGGAGCTTTTCCCAATCGACGCGGCGCCATCGGAATCGTAGGCATGGGCGAGGAAGGATGGCTGTACGGGCAATACTTGACCTGTCGACTTGGAAACTGGGCTTAATGAAATTGCCTAGATTTATAAGGCAATGAAATATATGCAGTTAATTTGGATTGTGCTCGATTGGTGAAACAAATTAGATCGGAACAGTAGACATAGCCATTTTTTACTTTAGACTTTGCCCCAGTTTCACGGAAGGGACTCGATGTTAAAAGTCGTCAAAGAGGAGGAGCGCCTTCAAGGCGTCGAGAGAACTATAACAACACGTTCGTTATGCGTCGCTTGTACAGGCGGCACCGTAGCATTCGATAAAAAAAATAACAAAATCAAACGCCCGCATTATGCGGGCTTTTTTATGGACAAAAAAAAGCGACCTGTGGGGTCGCCAAAAAGGAGGAGAAATGAGCAGGGAGGGTACATGGGAGCACGGTCCAGACCGCGCTCATCAGTTGGTATAAATTATTGCAGATTTAGTGAATTATTGTGATCAGAAGTTCTTATGATTACGATAAGCGCTTGAAGACAAAAGCTTAATCCGACAAGGATTGTCCTTGGGGTTCATTTATCCAGGCGGCGCGGATTGCCGGATCGTGTCACCTTCATCCTAGTACTGGCTTGAAATCACGGGGCCGGCGCGTGGCGCGGCGGCCCCGTGTCTCATGCAGAATCAGCTCAATCCTTGCGGGCAATCAGGCCGAATCGTCGGGGGACTGCGAAGGGGCAGTATCCGGCTCCGCGTCTGACGTTGCCTCGGATGAAGCGGCACCGCCCTCTCCAGACTGGGATTCGCCGCGCCGCGTGTTGTAGCGCCGGTCGCGGCGCCCACGTCCACCGCGGCGCTTACCCGCGGCGCGACGCGGTTCCGCAGCTTGCGTCGGCGCATCATCGGCAGCCTCTTCTTGCCGGGCATCAGGCTCATTGACCGCTTCCACAGCATCCGCAGCGCTTGAAGGCGATGGTGTTTCAGTCGGCTCTGGGGCGAGGTCCTGCTTGGGTTCAACCCAGTCGATGTAGTGGGGGTTCACTTGAGCCGACTTGGGTCGCTGCGGGTAACGCCGGTGCGCCGTCGCTTGAGTTTCGCTCGCGCCTTCGGCGGCTACCGGCGCATGGGAAGGCGGTTCGGTCTCGTCCGTCGGGCTGGGCTGAATGGCTTCAGGGACCGCATAGGATACGGGTTCTGCGGCGAAAGTCGGCGCTGGTTCGACAGCCGGCGCCGCATTTTCCGTATCGGTGGCCGGAAGTGCGGCGCGCTCGCCGCCGTTACGTCCACCATTGCCATCGCCACGGCGTCCGCGGCGGCGGCGCGAGTTACCGCGTTTGCCCGGGTCGCGCCGCTCCCTGAGTTGTTTGCTTTCATCGGATTCCGCCTCCCGGGTCGTGGAGGGTTCGCCGGTGCTGGCCACGGCGGCTGCAGGAGCTTTAGGTGCTGGCGGCGGGGGCGGACGCCTTTCGGACCGCTCGCCATGACGGTGCGGCTGTTGCGGGCGCGGCCGTCTTTCGGTTTCGCGCGGGCTCTGTGGCGGTCGTGGCCTCGGTTGCGGCGCTGGCGCTGGCACTGCCGTAGCCTGGACTTCCGCTTCGTCTTCCGGGCGCGTTCCGGTAATGATGCTGAGAAAGCGCTTGATGAAGCCGCCGCCTTGCGCCGGAGGTGCCAGATCGGGCTTGCCCTGGCCCATTGGCGCCGGTGAAAGCGGCATGAATTCCTTGATGGCTGGCTGCTCCGCCGCCGCTTGGCTCTCCCGCGCAAACTGCGGCAGTGCGTTTTCCTCCCGCTTGATCAGCTGATAGCTGGGCTTGCGTTCGACGTCTTCCTCCGAGGGGCCACTGCGGATGCGCTGCACTTCGAAGGCCGGTGTCTCCAAGTGTCTGGCGGGTATGATGATGATGGAGACATCCTGGCGCTGTTCAATCTGCTCGATGACCGAGCGCTTCTCGTTGAGCAGATAGGTGGCGGAATCAATGGGAAGCTGAGCGATGATCTTGTCGGTGTTCTTCTTCATCGCTTCCTCTTCCAGGAGGCGAAGTACCGAGAGCGCCAGGGATTCGACATTGCGGATCGTACCCTGGCCCTTGCAACGGGGGCAGGTCAGCAGCGTGGCCTCGCCCAGAGAGGGGCGCAGGCGCTGCCTGGACATTTCCAGCAATCCGAAGCGCGAAATCCTTCCCAGCTGAATGCGGGCCCGATCCGATTTGACGGCGTCGCGCAGCCGGTTTTCCACCGCGCGCTGATTGCGTGCCGCCATCATGTCGATGAAGTCGATGACGAACAAACCGCCCAGATCGCGCAGCTTCAGCTGGCGGGCAATTTCATCGGCGGCTTCCAGGTTGGTGTTGAGGGCCGTCTCCTCGATATCTCCGCCCTTGGTCGCCCGCGCCGAATTGATATCGATGGTGGTGAGCGCTTCGGTGTGGTCGATGACGATGGCACCGCCCGAGGGCAGCGGCACTTCGCGGCTGTAGGCGGTCTCGATCTGGCTCTCGATCTGGTAGCGGCTGAACAGGGGTACGGAATCCTGATACAGCTTGGCCTTGTTGATGAACTGAGGCATCACCTGTTCCAGGAAGCTGCGCACCAGCTTGTGGGTTGCGGGGTTGTCGATGAGGATTTCATCGATGTCGCCGCGGAGGTGATCGCGTAGGGCGCGGATGATGACGTTGCTCTCTTGGAAAATCAGGAAAGGCGCAGCCTTTTCCTGGGCGGAGCGGTCGATCGCTTCCCACAGTTGCAACAGGTAGTTGAGGTCCCATTGCAGTTCTTCCACGGATTTGCCGCCGCCCGCCGTCCGCACGATCAGGCCCATGCCCTCCGGTATTTCAAGGCCACTCATGACCTCGCGCATATCGGTGCGGATTTCTCCCTCAATGCGCCTGGAGATGCCGCCCGCGCGAGGGTTGTTGGGCATCAAGACCAGATAGCTGCCCGCGAGGCTGATGTAGGTCGTGAGCGCCGCGCCTTTGCTGCCGCGTTCTTCCTTTTCTACCTGCACCACCACTTCCTGGCCTTCTTTGAGCAGGGTCTTGATGTCGCGGCGGCTGATTTCCTCGTCCCCTTGCGCGGCGAGGTAGGCGGGAGCGATTTCCTTGAACGGCAGAAAACCGTGACGCTCGGCTCCGTAGTTGACGAAGGCGGCTTCCAGGCTGGGCTCTATGCGGGTGATGGAACCCTTGTAGATATTGGACTTTTTCTGTTCTTTGGAGGGGATTTCTATGTCAAAGTCGTATAGTTTCTGTCCATCCACCAACGCAACTCGCAATTCCTCGGGCTGCGTGGCGTTGATTAACATTCTTTTCATTCGGCTGTTCCTTTAGCGTCTTGCAAAGAAACGTTTTAGCCAAATCGCGCGGCAACTTCCTTTCGTGAATCAAAGCGGTCTGTTGTGATTTTTCGTATCAGCATACCGTGACGCCAACATCCTTTGATATTCTTATGGAAATCCGCCGCTATTGCGCGGCTTACGTTTTGCCCCGGATGGGGGCGAATCTGATTTCTTTGTTCAACGCCCTGCTCGCTCATCGTGGGTCGAGCGAGAATAAAACCCTGTCTAGCTTAAATTATTAAGTTTGTTCTTTATGGCGCGGAATGGCCTTATGTGCCGTTTCTACGCAGGCCTGCCTTACGTCAGGCCGTCAGGTTCGGCCACCGGTCATCATTTGAATCCGCCCGTGGCACTTATCGCATCCAGCCGCGACGTGCACGCGATGCAGCAGGGGTTCGGTCTTCCAACGGGTTGAAGGATGCGTGACATCGCTCCATGCAACCAATGGGTCGGATGCTGGGCGGCCTGCGCGTCACTGGTGTTTGCCCCGCGCGCCGGGCAGCCGAGACGAACCCGATAACAAATATAACAATCATAAGATACAGCATCAATTCAACAAGTAAAGCTGATAATATGGCGCGCATGAAAGCTTCTAGCGAGGCGCCCGCCAAGGCCAGCCTGATCCAGATCGACGCGGACTCCGCCGGCCAGCGCATAGACAATTTCTTATTCACCCGCCTTAAGGGTGTTCCCAAGAGCCACATCTATCGCATCCTGCGCAGTGGAGAAGTGCGGGTCAACGGCGGACGAAGCCAGCCCAAACGGCGACTGGACGCGGGTGACGTGATTCGGATTCCGCCGCTGCGGGTGGCGGAGCCGGCCGCCATTCGGGTTTCGCCGGAGTTGGTCCGCGCGCGCCTGGAAAATAGCCTCCTCTACGAGGACGATGACTTGCTGGTGCTAAACAAACCCGCGGGCATGGCGGTGCACGGGGGCAGCGGACTGAGCTTCGGCCTGATCGAGGGCCTACGCATTCTGCGGCCCGAGGCGCGCTTCCTGGAATTGGTGCACCGGCTCGATCGCGATACCTCGGGCTGCCTGCTGATCGCCAAGAAGCGCAGCGCATTGCGGATCCTGCACGAAATGTTTCGAGACGAGCGGCAGGTGCACAAGCATTACCTGGCCTTGCTGAGCGGGGCCTGGGCGCGCAAGCAGATGGTGGTGGACGCGCCGTTGAAAAAGAACGTGCTGCAGAGCGGGGAACGCATGGTGCGCGTGGCACCCGATGGCAAGCCGGCACAGACCGAGTTCCGAAGGTTACGTGCCTATGCCGAGGCTACCCTGGTGGAGGCGAAGCTGCTGACCGGGCGCACCCACCAGATCCGCGTGCATTCGCAGTCCATTGGCCATCCCATCGCCTGTGACGAGCGCTACGGGCATGCCGGCGCGAACCAGCGGTTCCGGGAATTGGGCCTGAAGCGCCTGTTTCTGCATGCGGCCTCGCTGTCATTCCGTCATCCCGGTTCGAATCGGGAACTGAATATCGAGGCGCCGCTCGCGCCTGACCTGGCGGCTTTCCTGGAGCGCTTGAGTTCGTGAAGGGCCGCTACGAGCTTGTGGTATTCGATTGGGATGGGACCTTGTTTGACTCCGTCGGCTGGATCGTCGAAAGCATTCAGCAGGCGGCGCGGGCCTGCGGCGCCGCGGTGCCGGAAGCGGGAGCCGCACGCGAGGTGATCGGTCTGAGCCTGGGCGAAGCCATGGCGGCATTGTTTCCAGGCGTAGAAGGCGATTCCGCTGAAGACCTCATGCGCGAGTACCGCCGCGTGTATCAATCCCGGGAGTTCGGGGTCCAGGATTTGTTTCCGGATGTTCTGGACATGCTGGATAGGCTCCGCGGAAGCGGCTTCCGCCTGGCTGTCGCCACCGGGAAAACCCGCGACGGCCTGCGCGCCGCCCTGCGGGCGACCGGAACCGAGCCTTTGTTCGACGCGGTGCGGAGCGCGGATGAAACCGCTTCCAAGCCGGACCCCAGGATGCTCATCGAGATCATGCGCCAGGTCGGGGTGGAGGCCGAGCGCACCCTGATGGTAGGGGATTCCGTGCACGACCTGCGCATGGCGAAAAATGCCGGTGTCGACGCCGTGGGCGTCACCTGCGGTGCCCATGCTGGGCATCGTCTGGCGGCCCTGGAGCCGGTCCTGTGTCTGGAGCGAGCGGCGGAACTGCTGCCTCATCTGATCTGAGGCGCACGTTAGTCCAGGCTATCAACATGTCCCAATAGAGGCAGATGATGAGTGAAGAATACAACGGCGGATCGTCTTCCGAGCGGTCGGCCTGGGAGCGCGAGGTCATGGAAAAGCTGCTCATGGCTTCGGTGACCGAGCACCGCCGCACCCGGCGTTGGGGTATCTTTTTCAAGAGTTTGGTGCTGGTGTATGCGGTGGTGGTGCTTTGGCTGGTGGTCGAGCCTTTCGGCGGGGCCGGGAAGCGTGCCGACACCTCGGCCCATACGGCCGTGATCAGTGTAGCCGGCCCCATCATGGACGGGGCGGAATCCAATGCGGACAGCATCATCGAAGGATTGCGCGCGGCGGTGGAGAACAAGGGCACCAAGGGCGTCATCCTCAAGATGAACACGCCCGGCGGGACTCCCGTGCAGGCGGCCTATGTCTACCAGGAAATTCGTCGGCTGAAACAGGAAAAGCCGGACTTGCCCATTCATGCGGTGGTGTCCGACCTTTGCGCATCCGGCGGGTATTACATCGCGTCGGCGGCGGACAAGATCTTCGTCAATCCGTCCAGCGTGGTCGGTTCCATCGGCGTGATCATGAACGGCTTCGGCTTCGTGGATGCCATCAAGAATCTCGGTATCGAACGGCGCCTGCTCACGGCGGGCGACCATAAAGCAATTTTGGATCCCTTCAGCCAGGTCAATCCGATTGAGAAAGCCCACATCCAAGGACTGATCGACTCCGTGCATCGGCAGTTCATCGAGGCAGTGAAGCAAGGCCGGGGATCCCGTTTGAAGGAGAGCCCGGAGCTGTTCAGTGGCCTGGTCTGGACCGGTGCCCAAGGTATCGAGCTAGGACTGGTGGACGAGATCGGCGATGTGCGGTCGGTCGCCAAGGATGTGATCAAGGCCGAGGAACTGGTGGATTTCACGCCGCGTGAGCGGCTGATCGAGCGCCTTTCGCATCGCATCGGCGCGAGCTTCGGCCAGTCCGTGGCGGAAATGCTGGGCATTACCGGGAGACTGTTCTGAAGCCTACCCCTGCCGGCACGCCCGGCTCCTATGAAATCATCGAACAGACCACGCTCTACAGCGGCTTTTTCAGCCTGATCCGCCTGCGCCTGCGCCATGCGTTGTTCCGCGGGGGCTGGAGCCGGGTGGTTGAGCGGGAGTTGTTTCACCGTGGCCGCTGTGTCGCGGTGCTGCTTTATGCGCCGCGCCAGGACCAGGTGGTGCTCATCGAGCAGTTCCGGGTCGGTGCCTTGCTGGCCAACGAGAGTCCGTGGCTGGTTGAAATCGTGGCGGGGGCCATCGAGGAGGGTGAGACGCCGGAGCAGGTGGCGCGGCGCGAGGCCCAGGAGGAAGCGGGCTGCCAGCTGCGCGAGTTGTTTCCTGTCTATGAGTTCTTTACCACGCCCGGCGGGCTTTCGGAAAAGATCACCCTGTTCTGCGGCATCGTCGAAGAGCCCGTGCCGGGTGGTGTGCATGGCCTGGACGAAGAGGATGAGGACATCCGCAGCTTCGTGGTCGGCGTTGACGAGGCCTTGTCGATGTTGGGCCAGGGACGGATCGATTCAGGCATCCCCATCGTGGCCCTGCAGTGGCTGGCGCTGAACCGGCAGGATTTGCGCCGCCGTTTCGTTTGAGTCAAGATTCCCCTCCCCGCGTTTTCCTGCCGATACCGCCCTTCGTTGGCCTTCACGTCGTTCAGAGCAGCCAACCGGTTTCCGCTCGCTGAATTAGGTGTCCTTGCACTTCCCGGCCGGCCCTGCACACGTCATTAAACTGGTCTTTTTAATCTCAATTTAAAAGTCATCCGGTTCGCAAACTGCGAACAGACTCGACCTGCGAGCCATCACAAATTGTAATCTCGGGACAGCTATGGCTGTGCCGCGTGCGGAATAACACACTCAATAAGCTTGACAACCACGCCTTAACGGTTTTAAGGTATCGACTCGCTAGCTAGCGAGTCGGAACTAAGCGCATGGCCTTGGTTTCGTCGATTCGGAGTCAATGCGGCTGAAAAAATGTATTAAAAATGAATCTTTAGAGATAGGTAGGGTGATTATGAGTGCTCAAGTTGAAGAAAAGCGGGACTACTTTTGGATCTATGTGGGAGTGGCCACCATTGCCCTGGTGGGCGCGGTCGTCATGGCGAAGCTGAGCGAGAACGACAAATACGATCCCATCCGGCAGCAGCAGGCCGCAGAGTCGGCTCAGATGAATATCCGGATCATCAAAGACTATTGAGCGCTCAGCGCGCCATCCTCTGAGGAGAAAACCCAATGACACGATTCAATACCATGTTCCGTTCCTGCGGACTGCTTATCCTGTTCGCCCTGTTCTCGGCCAATTCCAGTGCCGCCGAGTACGTGTTCCGGGACCTCATGGCGAACACGCTGCCTCCCGCCAAATGTGCCGCCAGGGCCGATGCCAGTTCGAATGCGGAAGATGCATACACGGTAAAGAAGTTCACCAAGACTTTCTGTGAAACCCAGGGATACGGCTGGCATGTTTCAGAGACCAAGAGCACCGGCAAGCTGGTCTGCAACGAATGCACGGACGACAGCAGCGCGCAGGGCAAATATCAGTGTCATCTGGAGGATGTCGTGGTTACCTGCAAGCGTCTGAAGCCGGGTTCGGTGGGTATGTTCCCCGGCAAGGGCTAAACGGTGTGGCCTGTAGCGGCGTTTAGCCACGCATGAGGCGCGGGCACAAGGATGTGCCGGGGGCTGGCTGGAATTCAGCGAACCGCGTCCAGATCGTCGACCTTGATAAAGATGCGATTGGACTCGGAGCGCGTCGAATAATTATGGGCAATCAGCCCGCCTTGCTCCCGATTGATGTTCTCGCCCTGGCCGCCAATTTCCACCCACTCGCCTAAGCCGATATTCACGGTCGTGTCGGCACTCTGGGTATTGATGCTGCCAAAACCACCGCGGCTGACGCGATCCGACCAGGGCGAGACCTGCAAAATTACGCCGTCGCCCGTGAGCCTAGGAACGACGCTGAACCCTGCCGTGACATCGCGGTAGTCGACGCCGGGTCCGTAAATAGCGGCACCACCCCCGTAACCATAGGCAACGCCGCCCTGGGGTAGGGCAATCTGCTGGCCGAAGCGGATCACAGCTGCCTGCCCGTCGAGGGTCTGCACCTGCTGGGTCTGCCCACCGGCTTCCACGCTCTCCGTCTGGTACACATGCCCACGCCCACCGACGCTGGCATTCCCCTGGCTGTCGACGTTGACTCCGACGTCGGCGCGGGCATTCAGCGCTTCGCGCGTCAGTCCGCGCCCCTGGACCACGGTGATGCGCAGGCGGTGCTGTTTCTGGTCGAGTTCCTGCACCAGCGTGCTGATTTCCTGCAGACGGGGCAGGCTAGCCTTGACGATGAGGCTGTTGGAAGCGGGAACCACGGTCTCCCCGGGTTCCAGCACGGGGGCGATGAGCCCCGCAATTTCCTGGGGCAGGCGATGGCGGAGTTGGATGGTGGCCAGTTCCGCTTCCGCGCTGGCAGTCCCCAAGCAAAATAGCAAGCCCAGGGCAGCGCCAGATCTCATGCCGACCCTGCGAGCGCGAGAACGGAAGGGCCTTGCGCCAGGCAGTCCTGCCGGGCCAGGGTGTACAGGGTTTCATACTGACGCGCACTCTGGCGCCAGGAAAAGTCGCGCTCCATGCCAGTCTTCTGCATCCTGAGCCACATATCCGGGGTGGCATAGAGATTCAGCGCCCGCTGAATGGCGCCGAACAAGGCCGCGGGCTCGGCCTCGTGGAACACGATTCCGGTCGCCTTGCCCAGGGTCATGTTGGTGGGGCTGGCGTCATCCACGGTGTCTGCCAGTCCCCCGACGCTCCGCACCACGGGCACGGTGCCGTAATGCTGGCTGTACATCTGGTTCAGGCCACAGGGTTCGAAGCGCGAGGGCATCAAAAAGACGTCGGCGCCCGCTTCGATCAGGTGTGCTAGCGCTTCGTCATAGCCGAACTTGAGGGCGATGCGGTCGGGGTAAAGCGCGGCCCATTTTTCCAGGACACGCTCGTAGCGCCGTTCGCCGCTGCCCAGAATGACCAACTGCAAGGGCATTTCCGCCAGTTTGGGGAGCAGGTCGATGACCAGGTCGATCCCTTTCTGCTGAACCAGACGCCCCACTAGGGCCAGCACCGCCAGGCCGGGGTTTTCTTCCAGGCCGAAATGGCGCTGCAGGGCGGCCTTATTTTTGGCTTTTCCGCTCAGATCGTTGCTGTCGAAGGGGTGGGGAATGTGCGGATCGTGGGCCGGATTCCAGGCATCCTCGTCGATGCCGTTGAGAATGCCGCTCAGGCGGTCGGCGCGCTGGCGCAACAGGCCTTCCAGGCCGCAGCCGAACTCCTCGCCCTGTATTTCGACGGCGTAGTTGGGGCTGACCGTGCTGATACGGTCGGCGTAGACCAGACCGCCCTTGATGAACGAGAGCGAGCCGTAGAACTCCAAGGCATGGCAGGTCCAGAACCGCTTCGGCAGGGCGATCTGTCCGAAAGTCTCGGGCGGAAACAGCCCCTGATAAGCCAGGTTATGGATGGTGAAGACGGTGGCCGGATGCCCTGGCTCATCCCCCAGCAGAGCGGGGATCAGACCGGTCTGCCAGTCGTTGCAGTGCACGATGTCCGGCTTCCAGCGCAGCCCGACTCGGTTCATGGCCACTTCCACCGCCACGCGGCAAAGCAGGGCGAAGCGGTCGGCGTTGTCGGGCCAGGGCTGGCCATCAGGGCCCAGATAGGGGTTGCCGGGTCGGTCGAAGCAGCCCGCGTGGGCCACCAGCCATACCGGGATATCGGCGCCGGGCAGCGTGGTTTCGTGTATCTCGATGGCGCCGCTGCCGTGCATGATCCGGGTGGTTTGCAGCTTGGCCAGAGCGGCAAGCAGATCACCATAGGCTGGCATGATGATGCGAACGTCGTGGTCCAGCCCCTTCAGGGCCAGGGGCAGGGAGCCGGACACGTCGGCCAGTCCGCCGGTCTTGATCAGCGGGTAGACTTCGCTGGTGGCGAACAGGACCTTGGTCATGCCGGCGTTTCCGGATCGTCGGTGGTGTCGGCGTCCGCTTCAGGTTCGAGCGCCTCGTCTGCCTCCTCCTCGCCGCGCAGCATGAGCACCACGCCACCCAGGGGTGGCAGGGTGAGGTTGAGGGAATAGGGGCGTCCCATCCATTCCCGTGCTTCCGCCATGGCATGTCCTACGCCGGTGTTGCTGCCACCGTAGTATTCCGAATCGGAGTTGAACACTTCCAAATATACACCCGCTTCCGGCACGCCGATGCGGTAGTTGGGGCGCGGTACCGGGGTAAAATTGAGAACGACGATGGCGAAGTCGTTGCCGCTGCGGCGCAGGTAGCTGAGCACCGATTGCGGCGCGTCATGGCAATCGATCCATTCGAAGCCGGCGGCATCGAAATCCAGGCCATGCAAGGCATGTGTGTCCCGATACAGGCGGTTCAGATCGGCCACCAGCTTCTGGATACCCTGGTGTAGCGGAAAGTCCAGCACCTGCCAGTCCAGGGCGCGGCTGTGGTTCCACTCGCCCCCTTGCGCGAATTCGCAGCCCATGAACAGCAGCTTCTTGCCGGGATAGGTGAACATGAAGGTGTACAGGGTGCGCAGATTGGCGAAACGTCGCCATTCGTCGCCCGGCATCTTCTGCAGCATGGAGCCTTTGCCGTGCACCACTTCGTCGTGGGAGAACGGCAGGATGAAATTCTCGCTGAAGGCGTAGAGCAGGCCGAAGGTGATCTGGTCGTGGTGGTAATGCCGATGGATTGGGTCTTTGCTCATGTACACCAGGCTGTCATGCATCCAGCCCATGTTCCACTTCATGGTGAAACCCAGGCCGCCGGTCCAGGTGGGACGGGTCACCTGCGGCCAGGCGGTGGATTCTTCCGCCATCACCAGGGTTCCCGGGTGCTGCTGGTGGGTGACCGTATTGAGTTCGCGCAGGAAGGCGATGGCCTCCAGGTTCTCGTTGCCGCCGTATTTGTTGGGAATCCAGTCCCCCGGTTGGCGGGAATAATCCAAGTAGAGCATGGAGGCCACGGCATCCACCCGGAGGCCGTCGATATGGAACTCCTCCATCCAGAACATGGCGCTGCCAATGAGGAAGTTCTTTACCTCGTTGCGGCCGAAGTTGTAGATCAAAGTGCCCCAGTCACGATGCTCGCCCAGCCTCGGGTCCTCGTGCTCGTAAAGGGCCGTGCCGTCGAAATGGGCCAGGCCGTGGGCATCCTTGGGGAAGTGGGCTGGCACCCAATCCAGGATCACGCCGACGCCGTGGCGGTGGCAATAATCGACGAAAAAGCGGAAATCGTCCGGTGAGCCGAAACGCGCCGTCGGCGCGAAGTAACCGGTAGTCTGGTAGCCCCAGGAGGCGTCCAGCGGATGTTCGGTGATGGGCAACAGTTCGATGTGGGTAAAGCCCAAGGGCTTCACGTAATCCACCAGTTCCGCCGCGAGTTCGCGGTAGTTGAGAAAGCCGCCCTCGCCGTCGCGTCGCCAGGAGCCCAAGTGCACCTCGTAGACGGAGAGGGGCGCATGCAGCCAGTCGCTCTTGGCGCGCTCCTCCATCCAGGCCTGGTCCTTCCAGCCAAAATTGGTCTTGGGTACCGCCAGGGACGCGGTGTTCGGCCGCAGTTCGAAGCGCTGGCCGTAGGGGTCGGTCTTCAGCAGGATGCTGCCATTCTGGCGGTTGCGGATTTCGAACTTGTAGACCGTGCCAGGCTGCAATTCCGGGATGAACAACTCCCAGACGCCACTGCCGCCTCGCACACGCATCGGGTGGCGGCGGCCATCCCAGTCGTTGAAATCGCCCACCACGCTGACCCGCTCGGCATTGGGTGCCCAGGTGGCGAAGAGGATGCCGTCGATGCCATCCACGCAATGGGTGTGGGCGCCCAGAAGGCGGTAGATGTGCCAGTGCTTGCCCTCACCAAACAGATGGATGTCGAAATCGGCCAGTTGTGCGGGAAAGGTGTAGGGGTCGATGCGCGAGTGGGTTTCACCTTGCGCGTCCTTCCAGTACAGCCGGTAGTGCTGAGGCAGCGTCCGCTTGCTCGGTAGCCTGCCTTCGAACAGGTCGGTGCCCGGAATGCGCTTCAACTCCGGTCCGTCCTCACCCAGGCTGGCGCTTTCCGCCTGCGGCAGCAACGCCCTGATGATCTCCCCGCCGGTGCCCGTGTGGCGACCGAGCACTTGAAACGGGTCGTGGTGGCATGCCGTCACGATGCGCTGCAACTCGGGGTCGAGGCCCGCCACGCCGGTGTCTGGGGCGGGGGCACGCTGCGCTTCGGTCGGGTTCACTTTAATTGACCTCTGGTAGTAAAATGGCGCCGACTAATGCCGGAATGACTGGGCTTTATGTTACCAAATTTGTCCCCTGGTTGTAGGTCCAACGAACAAGGAGCCCCCTCATGCCCGAATCAATCCATACCTCCCGCTTTGTAAGCCGCCTTACGCGGCATACCCTGGCGTTGATCCTGGCTGGCGGTAGAGGCACCCGGCTGCAGAAGCTGACCGAGTGGCGCGCCAAGCCGGCAGTTCCCTTTGGCGGCAAGTTCCGCATCATCGATTTCCCCCTATCCAACTGTCTGAACTCCGGTATCCGCCAGGTGGGCGTGCTGACGCAGTACAAGTCGGACTCGCTGATCCGCCATATCCAGCAGGGCTGGGGATTTCTCAGGGCCGAGTTGGGCGAGTTCGTCGATATCCTGCCGGCCCAGCAGCGGCTTCAGGAAACCTGGTATGCCGGCACTGCCGACGCCGTTTATCAAAACCTGGACATCTTCCGCCAGCGCGATCCGGAATACATCCTGATCCTGGCCGGCGATCACATCTACAAGATGGACTACGGCCTGATGCTGGCCTATCACGTGGAGCAGCAGGCGGACCTCACCATCGGCTGCATGGAAGTGCCCATCGACGAGGCGCGGGCCTTTGGTGTCATGGACGTGGACCAGGACAAGCGCGTGCGCGGCTTCGTGGAAAAGCCCGACCACCCGCCGGCCATGCCGGATCGTGCGGACCACTCCCTGGCCTCCATGGGCATCTACATCTTCAACACCGGCTTCCTGTTCGAGCAGTTGATCAAGGACGCCGACATGCCGGGGTCCACGCACGATTTCGGCAAGGACATCATTCCCGAGATCATCAAGAAATACCGGGTGTTCGCCTATCCTTTCCGTGACGTGCAGAGCGGAGTGCAGGCCTACTGGCGCGACGTGGGCACGGTGGACGCCTATTGGTCGGCCAATATGGAGTTGATCGGGGTCAACCCGGAGTTGAACCTGTACGACAAGGACTGGCCCATCTGGACCTACCAGACCCAGACGCCGCCCGCCAAATTCGTGTTTGACGACGATGACCGACGCGGCCTGGCGGTGGATTCCATGGTTTCCGGCGGCTGCATCATTTCCGGGGCCGAGGTGCGGCATTCGCTGTTGTTCTCCAACGTGCGCGTCAACTCCTATTCCCACGTGGAGGACGCCGTGATACTTCCGGAGGTGAACATCGGCCGCCATTGCCGCATCAAGAAGGCCGTCATCGACAAGGGCTGCAAGATTCCGGCGAATACCATCATCGGCGAGGATCCCGAGGAGGACCGCAAGCGGTTCTATGTGAGCCCGGGCGGCGTGGTGCTGGTGACCCCGGACCAGTTCGGGCAGCGGCTGCACTATGCCCGCTGATGCCGGCTAGCCGCACTTACCGCTTATCCCCGCCAGCGAGCGGGTTGATGTGGCGCCGCGGCGCCGCCATACCCGAGCCGACGAAAAGACGGGGAATTTCACCGTCGTCGCGCTCACGCCGACGCGCGGTCGAAGGCCCCGTTAATCCAGAGTTTGGAACTTTTTCATGGCGCCCCAGCGGCGCCGTTTTCATCTTTATGTCCGGCTCCTGCGAGGGCCGGAAGCGCTCCGGGCTCGATGTCGTGCGCCGTTCGGCGGCGGCTGTTCCAGTCCACCAAATCGATCATGTAAAGACACAACGGGAGTTAACTTGACGCAAGCGCAGAGCATCCTGGACCGCCGGCGCGCCGGCATTCTGCTGCATATCACATCCCTGCCGGGCCCGCTGGAGTGCGGCGACCTGGGGGACGAGGCCAAACGTTTCGTGGATTTTCTGGTGAGCTCAGGGTGCACCCTGTGGCAGACCCTGCCCATCGGACCGCCCCACGAGGACCGCTCGCCTTATCAATGCATGTCGGTGCATGCGGGCGACCCGCAGATGATCAGCCTGGAATGGCTGCTGGATAAGGGCTGGCTCAAGGAACTGCTTCCCCACCTGGAAGGCGAAAGCAGCAGCGTGTACCGGCTGGCTTGCCTCAAGCAGGCCCACGCGGGCTTTCTGGAGTCGGCGGGCGCCTATGAGCATTGCATGCTGGAGCGTTTCCGGCAGGAACAATCCCATTGGCTGGATGACTATGCGCTGTTCGTTGCCTTGCGCGAGGAATACGGGCGAACCTCCTGGCATGCGTGGCCGCAGCCGCTGCGCGACCGTCAGGCCGAGGCGCTGGCTGCGGCGCGGGTACGCCTGGCGGCCGCGGTGGATCAGGTCTGCTTCGAGCAGTTCGTGTTCTTTCAGCAATGGAAGGAACTGAAGGCCTATGCCAAGTCCCGCGGCGTCATCCTGTTCGGCGACATGCCCATCTTCGTCGCCTGCGATAGCGCGGATGTCTGGGCCCAGCGGGAGTATTTCGATCTGGACGAGGCCGGGCAGCCCCGTGTGGTGGCCGGCGTGCCGCCGGACTATTTCTCCGCCGTGGGCCAGCGTTGGGGCAATCCCCATTACAACTGGGCGCGCATGGAGGAAGACGGCTTTAGCTGGTGGATCGAGCGGGTGCGGGGACAGATCGCGCTGTACGATTGGGTGCGCATCGACCATTTCCGCGGCTTCGAGGCCTTCTGGGAGATTCCCGCCGATCAGGAAACCGCCATACATGGCCGGTGGGTCAAGGCTCCAGGCGAGGCGTTGATGCGGGCGCTGTTCGCCGCCCTGGACGGTGTCGGCCTGCCCCTGGTGGCGGAAAACCTGGGGGTCATCACGCCGGAAGTGGAGGCCTTGCGCGAGCAGTTCCACATCCCCGGCATGCTGATTCTGCAGTTCGCCTTCGATGGCGGGCCCGACAACCCCTACCTGCCGGCGAATCACGTGGAAAACGACGTTGTCTATACTGGCACCCACGACAATGACACCTCGCTGTCCTGGTACCAGCATCTGAGCTCCGAGCAACGCCAGG
The DNA here is from genome assembly GCF_000934725.1 of Methyloterricola oryzae. Classification (NCBI taxonomy): domain Bacteria; kingdom Pseudomonadati; phylum Pseudomonadota; class Gammaproteobacteria; order Methylococcales; family Methylococcaceae; genus Methyloterricola; species Methyloterricola oryzae. The sequence continues at coordinate 148,235 of NZ_JYNS01000008.1, read as the reverse complement.
CTGTGGACGAACATCTGGCCGAGTACGCCGAGCCCATGCCATGGGCCCTGGTCAGCGCGGCCCTGGCTTCCCGGGCGCGCCTGGCGATCCTGCCCATGCAGGACGTCATGGGCCTGGGTGAGGGGCACCGCATGAACCAGCCCGGCACCATGGGCGGCAGCAATTGGCGCTGGCGATTCGAATGGGAGCAGGTCAGCAGCGAACACAGCATCTGGCTGGGCCGCATGATCCGGCGCTACGACCGCGTCTGAGCACCGGATTCCGGCCGGGCACCGAACCCGGCCGGGCCGAGCCCGCACCTGAGGGGCCATTGGCGTGACCCGAGCGATCTGAAAAGGAACCCCCATGGCCCGCACGTTTCTCCGCCCTGTCCTGCAACTCTTGTTCCGCCTGCTCTTCCGCGTCCGCGTGGAGGGTGTGGAACGGATCACCGGCCACGATAAGCTGCTGATCGTCGCCAATCACGAGTCGTTTCTGGATGGCCTGCTCCTGGGGCTATTCCTGCCGGTCGATCCCGTCTTCGTGGTGCACACCGGCATCGCCAACAGCCGGCTGTTCCGGCCCATCCTGTCCCTGGCCGATTACCTCGCGGTGGATCCCACCAGCCCTATGGCGATGAAGAAGATCCTGCGCCTGGTGGAGTCCGGCCGGCCGGTCATGGTATTTCCCGAGGGGCGCATCACGGTGACCGGGTCCCTGATGAAGGTCTATGACGGGCCCGCTTTTGTCGCCGCCAAGACCCGCGCCAGCCTGGTGCCGGTGCGTCTGGACGGTGCCGCCCGCACCTATTTCAGCCGTCTGGCCGGCCGTCACCCCAGGCGTTTGTTTCCCAGGATCACGATCTCGGTGCAGGCTCCCACGGTTCTCGCCATGCCCGAAGCGGAGCGGGCGCGCGAGCGGCGCCGGCTGGCGGGAGAACGCTTGCGGCGCATAATGCAGGAAATGATGTTCCGCTCGCGGCCGGTCCAGAGCCTGCATACGGCCTTGTTCGATACAGCCGCCGTCCAGGGTTGGCGGAGGCCGGTCATGGAGGACATCCAGGGCAGCGAGCTGTCCTACGGTGCTCTGATTCGCCTGTCGCTAGGCCTGGGACGCCTGATTTCCCGCCATACACACGAAGGCGAGCACGTGGGCGTTCTGCTGCCCAATCTGGCGCCGACCTTCGGCCTGCTGTTTGGTCTGTCGGGGCGCGGGCGGGTGGCGGCCTTGCTCAACTACACCGCCGGGGCCGAGGGCCTGCGCTCGGCCTGCACCGCGGCACAGGTGCGCACGGTCATCACTTCGCGCGTGTTTCTGGAAAAGGGCAAGCTCGCCTGGGTGCCCGAGGCGCTCCCGGAGGCCCGATTTTGTTATCTCGAGGATTTGCAGCAGGACCTGCAACTGGCCGACCGGCTGTGGGTGATCCTGGCCACGCTGGCCCCGCGCTGGGCGACCGCGCGGCCTGACGCGGACAGCCCCGCTGTGGTGCTGTTCACCTCCGGTTCCGAGGGGCGGCCGAAGGGCGTGGTGCTGTCGCACCGGGCGATCCTCTCCAACATCGCGCAGATCCTCTCTGTGGTGGATTTCAGCGCGGAGGACAAGGTGCTGAACGCGCTGCCGGTGTTCCATTCCTTCGGGCTCACGGTGGGCGGTTTACTGCCCATCCTGGCGGGCGCCAACCTGTTCCTCTATCCCTCGCCCCTGCATTACCGGGTCATCCCCGAGGTGGTCTACGACCGCAACTGCACGGTGCTGCTGGGAACCGGCACCTTCCTGGGCAACTACGGCAAGCAGGCGCACCCTTACGATTTCTACCGGTTGCGCCATGTGGTGTCTGGCGCCGAGAAGCTGCCGGAGAGCGTGCGCAGCCTGTGGTTCGAGAAATTCGGTATCCGCATTCTGGACGGCTACGGAGCCACCGAAACAGCTCCGGTCATCTCGGTGAACACGCCCATGGCCTACCGGACCGGCACCGTCGGCCAGTTGCTGCCCGCCGTGGAGGGCCGGTTGCTGCCGGTGCCCGGGATCGAGCGCGGGGGCATCCTGCATGTGCGCGGCCCCAATGTGATGCTGGGTTACTACCTCTACGAGCACCCCGGTGTGATCGAGCCGCCCCGTTCCGAACTGGGGGAGGGCTGGTACGAGACCGGCGATGTGGTAGAGATCGACCCGGACGGGTATGTCAGCATCCTGGGCCGGGTCAAGCGCTTCGCCAAGGTCGCCGGCGAGATGATCTCGCTGGAAGCGGTCGAACGGCTGGCGGCCCTGGCTTCGCCGGATTGCCAGCATGGCGCATTCGCCATGCCGGACCCGCAGAAAGGCGAGGCCTTGGTGCTGTGCACCACCGACCCGGGGCTGAGCCAGGAACTGCTAACCAAAACGGCGCGCCAGGCCGGCTTCCCGGAACTGTCGGTGCCGCGGCGCCTCGTGCGCCTGGAGGCGCTACCGCTGCTCGGCACCGGTAAGCTCGATTATGTCGCGCTCAAGGCCCTGGGCCTCGAGCATCTGGAAGGGGCAGGGTAACAGGCTATGCAATCCACGAACGCGCAAGACCCGAACCACTGGCCGCTGCGGGCGATGAGCGCCGTGCTTTCGGCCCAGTTCCTCTCGGCCCTGGCCGACAATGCCCTGCTGTTTGCCGCCATCGCCCTGGTCAAATCCCAGCAGCGGCCGGCGGAATGGGTGCCCTTGCTGCAGGAGTTCTTCGTGCTGGCGTTTGTCGTCCTCGCGCCCTTCGCCGGCGCTTTTGCCGACGCTTTGCCCAAGGGACGCGTCATGTTGTGGGCCAACGGCCTTAAGCTCATCGGCGCCGGGGCCATGACCGCCGGCTTTCATCCCTTGCTGGCCTATGGCCTGGTGGGTGTGGGGGCGGCGGCCTATTCGCCGGCCAAGTACGGCATCCTCTCGGAATTGGTGACGCCGGCGCAACTGGTGAAGGCCAACAGCATGATGGAAGGTTCCACCATCGTCGCCATCCTGCTCGGAGTGGCGGCAGGCGGCTGGCTGTCGGACCAGTCGGTGAATTTGGCCTTGATCAGCGTGGCCGGCTGTTATTTGGCCGCCATGCTCGCCAACCTGGCGATTCCCAGGCTGCCTGCCGTGCACCCCGGGGAGCGCTTCCATCCCTGGGAGTTGTTCAAGGATTTTCTGCAAATCACCTGGACCCTGGTGCGCGATCGCGATGTGCGTTTCTCCCTGGCCTGCACCAGCCTGTTCTGGGGCAGCGGGGCGACCTTGCGGCTGTTGCTGGTGGCGTGGGTGCCGCTGGCCCTGGCCATCCAGGATACCAGCACGCCCGCCAACCTCAACGGCGCCGTGGCCATCGGTATCGCCGTGGGCGCGGCCCTGGCCTCCGCCTGGATCGCCCTGGAAACCGTCAACCGCGCGCTGGTCCCCGGCCTGTTGCTGGGGCCTCTCATCATGGCGTTGTCGCTGGTGGCCAACTTGCCTCAGACAGTCCTGCTTTTGGTGGCTATCGGAGTCTGCGGTGGCCTGTTCGTGGTGCCCCTGAACGCGCTGCTGCAGGAGCGGGGGCACGATACCGTGGGCGCCGGGCACGCGGTGGCGGTGCAGAACCTGGCCGAGAACCTGTCCATGCTGATCATGATCGGCCTGTATACCATGTCCATGGAGGCCGGTGTCTCCGCTATCCAGGCTGGCGTCGGCTTCGGCGCCCTGATCCTGCTGGGCCTGCTGCCCATCACGGCGACGCGGCTGCGGGCGGCGGCTTAGGGTAGCCGGTTCCAGACTTCCCCGGCCCGCCGCTCAGCGGGTTCAGTGACCTGACAGATGGCGCTGCTGGCGCGCGGGTGCCTTGACGCCGGCAGCCGGAACTCGCGGTCCGGGTGAACGGATGCCTTCCCGTGCCAGGAAGCGCGGTACGCTGCGGGTGCCGCTGGCATGGAAGTCGCGGGCGATGGCCTGTGTGGCGGCGGCTGAATCGACTCCGCCCTGTTCGGTGAGCCACTGGTAGGTGAGATCGTACAAGCGGTCCAGCGCCAGTTGATGGGTCTTGCCCAGGCATGCGTACAGCCAGTCGCTGAAGGCCATGAAGCGTTCAAAAGGCGACGAGCCCAGAAGTAATTGCAGCCCGTTCTGAAAGCGCCCGGAATTCCCCACCAGGTCCCAGTACCGGGCGAAGCGGCTGATGCGCTGCAGGGTCGCGAAATCCATCAGGCTGGTGCTCAGCACATTGTAGGGCGGATCGGGGCTGTAGCGCAGGTCGAAAGACTGGCTGTGGCGGTCCAGGGGGGCGCCGCGCAGCCGCTTGAGTACGCCGACCTGGATCTCGTGAGGCTCAAGCCCGACCAGGCGGTCGAAGCCCGCCGCGAAACTGGCGAGACCCTCGCCCGGCAGTCCCGCGATCAGGTCCGCATGAATGTGCGCATTGGTTTCCGACCGCAGCCAGCGCAGGTTGGCTTCGGTCCTATCGTTGTCCTGGCGCCGGCTGATGCGTTGCTGCACTTCGGGATTGAAGGTCTGGATGCCCACCTCGAACTGCAGGCTGCCGGGCGGGAAGCGCTTGATCGCCTCTTTCAGCTTATCCGGCAGATGGTCGGGGACGACCTCGAAATGCAGGAACAGGTGTTCGTCCAACCGTTCCAGGAAAAACTCCAAGATCTGCAGGCTGGCCTTCACGTTCAGGTTGAAGGTGCGATCGACGAATTTGAACTGGCGCAGTCCACGGGCGTGCAAGTTGTCCATGGCGGACAGGAAATGTTCCAGCGGAAACGGCCAAGCGGTCTTGTCCAGGGCGGACAGGCAAAACTCGCATTTGAAGGGGCAGCCCCTGGAGGCTTCAACGTAAACCGTGCGCTGGGCGATGTCCCGTTCGTCGTAAAACTCGTAGGGCAGGCGCAGGGATTCCAGCGACGGTTGTTCTGCGTGCAGCAGCTTGGGCGGTTTCGCGCCCTTGAGCACCTGCCGGCAAAGTTCGGCGAAAGCCAGGTCGCCGGGGCCTGTGATGATGTGATCGGCTAGCTGCACGAGGCGCTGCTCCTCCCATTCATGGCTCACCTCGGGACCACCCAACACGATCACGGTTTCCGGGGAGATGCGCTTGAGCAGGGCGACCAGCTTGGTGGACTGCTCCACGTTCCAGATATAAACGCCCAGGCCGATGATGCGGGGCCGCAGGGCGAGCAAGGCCTCCGCCACGTCCTGGGGGCGGTCGGTGATAATGTATTCCTCGATCCGCGTCATGGGCGTGAGTTCGCCCATGTTCGCCATCAGGCAGCGCAGCCCCAGGGAGGCATGGGAGTAGCGGGCATTCAGCGTCGCCAGCAGGATCATCGGGACGGAATCCGGACGATCAGATGCCGACGGCGTGCCGGTAGCAGAAGTCGAACAGCAGCCGCCATTCGATCATCTGGATTTCTCGGCAGAGTGCTTCCGCCGGAATTCGCCCTTCCCGCGCCGATTCGCACAAATCAACGAACAGAAAAGGGTTCCATTGCGTCTGCTGGCGCAGGAAGTCGGTTTCGACCAGGGGCGGGGCGGCCTCCGCCAGTTCCCGTGCACACTCGCACAACATGGTAAAGATAGGGTGAGCACCGACCCGTTCGAACCAGTACTTGCTGTTCCAACTGTCGGGCTCGCGCCGGTGCATCAATCCGTGCCAGTAGCTGCCGGTGCTGCCGGGAATGTTCTGGCTGATGCGGTGGCTCTCATCCAGGAAGTCGTGATAGAGCCAGAGCCCGGCGAGCACGGCCTGGGCCATGGACTTGTCGATGACTCGATGCGGGAGAAAGGCGTCCCCGGCGTTCAGTCCCGACAGTTCCGCGCGCAGTCCTTCGTCCGGCATTCCCGGCCCCAGCGGCGCGTTGCGTTCTTCCGCGAGGAGTGCCGCGAATCGTGGTGTGAGATGGTTTTGGTTAAAATGGACGGCGTTCATGCAGGAAGCGACAGTTACGATATCTGGCCGCAATCTGCCCTTATCTTGCCCCTGAATCCGACGGAAGCGCAAGCATCACCATGAAAATCCTTTATCTGCACGGTTGGCAATCCGTCCCGGGCGGCGTCAAGCCCTCCTATCTCAAACAGGCGGGCCATCAAATGCTCGAACCGGCTCTGCCGGACGAGGATTTCGATGCCGCGGTGCGCATTGCGGAAAATTGGTTGGCCGAGAACGGCGCCGATCTGATCGTGGGTTCCAGCCGGGGCGGCGCCGTTGCCGTCAACATGCAAGCCGCCGGCGTGCCACGGGTGTTGTTGTGTCCAGCCTGGAAACGCTGGGGCAGTATCGACCGCGTGCCGCCGGGAACGATCATCCTGCATGCCCCGGCCGACGAGGTCGTCCCCTATGCGGACAGCCAGGAACTACTTTCCCGCAGCGGGCTCTCCGAATCGGCATTGATCGCCGTGGGGACCGAGCATCGCCTGGCGGACCCGGAATCGCTGGCCATGCTGTTGAAGGTGGTGGACTCTTTACAGGTTTCCTGACGCAGCGGCCAGGCCAAACCGGGCATGGAGTTCGAACAGACCTTGCTTCCGGGGCGCCTGATGCGGCGCTACAAGCGCTTTCTCGCCGATGTGGAACTCGATGATGGCGAGCAGGTAACCGCCCACACGCCCAATACCGGGTCCATGCTCGGTTGTGCCGAGCCGGGAAGCCGGGTCTGGCTCAGCATCAGCAAGAATCCCGCGCGTAAGTACAGCTATAGCTGGGAACTGGTGGAAACCTTGGACGGCGTCATGGTGGGCATCAATACGGGATTGAGCAATCACCTGGTGGAGGATGCTATCCGTGACGGCACAGTCTCAGAACTGGCGGGCTATTCGACCATCCGGCGGGAAGTGCGATATGGCGCTGAAAACAGCCGGATCGACCTGCTCCTGGAAGGCGATGGGCCGCCCTGTTTTGTGGAGGTCAAGAACGTGACCCTGGTGGAGCATGGCACCGCCTATTTTCCGGACGCCGTCAGCGCGCGGGGCAGCAAGCATCTGCGCGAACTTGCCGAGATGGTGTGGCAGGGCGGTCGCGGAGTCATCTTTTTCTGCATCCAACGGCAGGACGCCACGCAACTATGTCCTGCCGACCGCATCGATGCGGTTTATGGTCAGACCCTACGCCAAGCGCTGCGCGCCGGGGTCGAGGCGCTGGCGTACTCGGCGGCGGTGACAACCACCGGCATCCGCCTCGTACAGAGGGTGCCGGTGGTGCCCTGATCGCTCACCTCGTAATGATCGTTCGAAGGTGGCTGACGCTTCTCAGGGGAGGAAGCCCAGGGACTGGCTCCACTGTTCGCCCATCGAGTTGTAACCGAGGCCATTTGGGTGCAGAAGATCAGAAAACTGGTCTTGCCTCGCCAGGAAGTAGTTGAAAAAGTCGGGGCCCAAGCTTAGCCCGCTCACTGCTCTTGATTCGATCAGGTCATTGTATGAAATGACTTTTTGATTGCGTGGCGCGCTCTCGATCGGAGCCGGATAAGCGGTCGGGTCGTCGCCGAGCCTTGGAGGAATCCTCGCCACTATCGGCGTTTTGCCCCGGCTTGTGATGGTCGCTATCGCCGCATCCAAGTTGGCTCCGTACTCGGCGACGGACTTATCCCTGCCAGCGTCGTTGGTGCCAATCATCAACAGCACGTATTGGGCGTCAGCGTGGCGTTCTAGAATCTTACCGATATGAGTCTTGATGTCGACACTTAATCCACCCGGTATCCCGTTGTTGTAAACCATGCTGGGAAGTGCGTGGCTTTGATTCAGCAGTTTGGTCAGGACCGGTGCATAGCCGTCCGAGACTACCCATCCGCCCGGATCGGGATTGTCCCCTGAGTTGTCATCTCCCACGCCAAAGGTGATGCTGTCCCCCACCGCGACAATTTTGTTGCCATAGGCGATGCGCTCATTTGAATCCAGGTCGACAAGTGTGCCGCCGACCTTAAGGCTTGCCGTGACGCCCCTGATGACGCCATCGGCGGGAATGCTGCACTGAGCTGTAAAGAGACCAGCGCCAGAGCTTACCGCCTGGCCGCAGGCGCCAGGCATGTCCGTTAGACTGAATTCCACCTCGGCGCTTGCTCCCGGATCGTTCAAGACCACGGCTGAGACATCGAAATTGGTTTGGGCCACCACGGTATGAGCTTCTGGTTTCGACACCGCTATGCTAGGTGCCCCGGGTACCGGCCGCACATGGACGTCATCAAAGGCGCAGTTGTCGCGGCAGTAAAGGGCGACGCCGCCGGTGGCGATTTCGGCATCGCGCACGGTGAAGAGACGCTCTCCGTTGACGCTGACCTGAATCAGGGCACCTTGCACGCTGACGCTGATGACCTGGGGAACCCCGCGCAAATATCCTCGCGCATTGCCTGCCAGGGTTGAGAACGTACCGAGCCGCTTGCGCTCCAGGCGCGTCATGCCATTGCCGATGGAGAGTCGGTAATAGTTGTTTGGGTCCTGGTAGCGGAACATGACCCCCGTATCCACGTTGAATTCGGACGAACTCGTCGCAGTGACGTCGAACTGGTAATCCTGCAACGGTATCGAGTCGTTTCTTATTGCGTAAGTGCCGACGTTATGGCCTTGTTTGTGCGTATCTGAGGCCAAGGCCACCAGGTTAACGAGCTTGAATTGGCCGTTTACTACCTGCCAGTCCGGCGTATTCTTTGTTTCGTTGCCGATACTCCATTCTGCAGCACTGCCGTCGTTGAAGTCATCGGAGAGCAGGTCCGTCCCAGTGGGTGCGGTCACCTTGAAGCGCACAGGAATTGCCACCGACTGGTATCCCGACGACTGCGCCTTCAAGGTGGTGGAATAATCGCCCGGTAACAGACCGGCGCCGTTCGCAGCCAGGCTGATGCCCGACGGCGTGCTGGTACCGACGGGCAGCACGCTGAGCCAGGGTGCTGGTTCGTCAAGTGCAAAGCTGACGGCGGCTCCCGTGTTGGTAGAAAGTTGGATGTTTTGCACCGCTGGCGAGGTGCCGCTTGCAGCGGTGAAGCTCAGGCTGGCTGTACTCGACTGCAAGGCGGGTATGGCAGGTGTGGGTGGGGTAGGGGGCGCGGTTACGTTGAGTGTGACGCCGAGTTTCACTGCCGCGTGACCGTCAGCGGTCGCTCTGATCTCGCCGCTGTAACTGCCCGGTGAAAGACCTGTTGCACTCGCGCTGACCGTCAAGCTGGCCGGCGTCGTGCCAGTGTTGGGTGTCACGCTGAGCCAACTGGCATTGCTGGCTGCCTGAAATGCGACCGTCCCGCTGGTGCTGGTAAAGATATCGAGTTGTCGCGATTCGGGTGCAGCGCCGCTGCTTAGGTCAAATCCCAGGGTTGTGGCGCTGAACTTCAGGCCGAGAGGCGTTTTTGTGCCCGGTTTGAGAATTTCCAGGGTAACCGGGACGCTGGTGGAAGACGATGTTCCTGCAGCCGTAACCTTCAGGGACGTTTTATATGTGCCTGGAACCAGGCCCGCCGTGTGCGCCGTCAGCGTGACAGAGCCGGGTGCTGTACCGTCGCCGGGGCTGACACTCAGCCAACTCGCGTCGTTTGCTACCGAATAGCCGATATTCTGGCTTTCGGTCGTCGAAATCTCCAGGACCTGGGCGGGCGGGTCAACATCTTTCTGGGCAACAAAACCGACCGACGGCGGATTGAACCCAATCGCTGCGCCTGGGGGCGGTGCCTCAAGCACCGTGACCTTTCGTAAGTCGCAAATACCGGGAAATTTCGTGCTGCGCGGTATGCAGACCTCAACCTGGCTAAGCTTCCTGGCGAGCTTTTGGTTCAGCGTAAAGCGATATGCGCGGTCTGCCCGAACGCGGACGCTACGGATGCTTTTTCCGTTTGCCTGAAGGAGGGAGACGCGCAGCTTTTTCTTCTTGCTAATTCCGGTGTAGTACCAGGTTACGGTCGCTTTTTCTCCTACCGTATACGGTTGTTCTGGCTCAGGGGTACCGATAGCAATGGTCGGACTGGCCAGTCCGGCAAACTGGGCCGCAAGCGCCTGGGACGCCAGCTTTGATTGGTTCGGCTCGGCTTGGACCGGCGCCGACAGCATCAGCGAGAGTCCAAGCAGGGCAGAAATGGCGAAGTGGTACTTAAAAATCAAAGGTCTTCTCCGATGTACTTCGATTCGATTGAAGGCCGGCGTGCCCGTTCCCGTGAGTTTCAAGCCGTGAGTGTCCCGATAGCGATAGGGAGCGAAGGTTCATACGAAGGCCTTCGACTCTTCCATAAAAAAATTCTATACGGCAATAGGGGAGCGACGCTAGTACAAAGTTTCACACGCGTCAAGGTAATGGCCGGGTTGCATTGGTTGCAAAAAACTTATCGAGAACCATTGAACTTTTCGCAAAGCGTGCGGAATACACAGATCAGAAACTAAGAGACTTGTCCGGCAGAAGAAGTCGTATTCGACTCGATAGCAGGATGCCTATCAACGTTCGTTTCCAACTAAAGGCACAGACTCCGTCATGACAAAAAAGATTCTGATGATTGAACACCAGCCGGTGGTTCGTGAAGGTTTCCGCCGTCTTGTGGAACAAACCGGCGAGTTTGCCGTCATTGCGGAGGCCGAAGCGGGTCGAGACGGCTATGCCGCCTATTTCCGGGCTCTCCCTGATCTGGTTGTGATGGAATTGTGTTTGCCCGACATCGACGGCCTGGAAATTTCTCGCCGCATCCTGCAGGAAGATCCCCGAGCGAAGATCCTGGCATTCAATTCCGATGATTGCGAGATGATCTTACGGCGGGTAAAAGAGGTCGGAATCAAGGGCTTCGTGAACAAGCGGGCCAGTGCCCAAGTGATTGTCGAAGGCTTGAACGCCGTGGCCAAGGGGGAAAACTTCTTCAACAGTACGCCGATCCGCAAGCCCAATCAGTTGATGGGATGGGGTATCGACCTGTTGACCCCGCGCGAGTTTGAAGTGTTCCGGCGCCTGGCGGAAGGCCATTCGGTCCGGGCGATTGCAAACCTGCTGGATTCCTGCCCGAAGACCGTCGGTGTTCATCAGACGCGCATCATGAAAAAGCTGGGCGTCAGCAACGCAGCGCAGTTGGCGCACTTGGCCTTGAGCACTGGCGTCATCAAACTGCAGCCGGTGCCTGTTCCCGAAGCGACGACGGTTTCGTCGAGCAGTTCCCCGTTCTCATGGGACCGGGAGGGCGGTGGGCGAGACATGCCTGAGGCTGGGCCGGGGACCGGTCGCAAGCGCAGAATGACGCTCAAGGATGCAGGATCTTCCCGCGGTACAGCTCAAACGACTTTCCTTAACTAAGCGTTACCGGGCTGCTTTAATAGCAGCCGAGCGATTCAACAGGAATGGCGCCATGACCCTTCCCAGGGTTTGGCGCCGTTTTTTCATATTTTGGATTCCCCTACGTCTTCATTCGACTGAGTCATCGCCCGGTCCCCGCCGGGCTTGATGCAGGCCTCCGGAGCGGCTGGTGTTGGCTCGATCCGCCACATCGGGTGGTTAGGCAACTCAGTTCGGGATTACGGTCTGATAGCCCGAAGGGGGCGTGGAGCGAGCCGTTTGGTTGGCTCTTGACGGTGTGAAAACGCCGCCGCGCATACTGCGCCGGACTGTCAGGCCGCATCGCTTGGAGGGTGGGATCATTAATGTGGCCCCCAAAATACGCTCCTGGTATTTCGGGCCGACGCCAAGGTCGGTTCGTGCCCGACCTAGGCTGACGCGGCCTCTGGCCGCGCCGGTGTATCCGTGCCCCGCATTAACCCGGCCATTTCAAGGGCCGGGTTAATAAGTCGGTTAGCCAGGTAGTCAGGCGATTCACTGAATCCGCCGCCTGCTTGCGAGGAAACCGATTCAGGCCTTGTCTGGGTGCATAAGCCGGGGCATGGGGGGCTGGCGTCTCCAAATAGCCCGTTTCAATCCAGGGGCTGAGTATCCCCGGTATGCTGGCAGAAGGTGTATCGCGTGGTCACCGGTAAGCGATCTGGCGGGTCAGCGTGCCGTGGGCTTCTGGTTGTTACGTGGACGCCGGACGGCATTGTTGCGGTCCAGACTTTCGCATTCGAGTCCTACCTTTTCCATCAGGCGATAAAGTGTCATACGCGAAATGCCCAGGGACTTGGCCGCCAGAGAAAGATTGTTGCCGGACTGTCTAAGAGCAGTCAGGATGGCCTGCTTTTCCGCCAATTGCCTGGCGAGATTGAGGTCCGTGACCTGGCCGCGGCGACCGGCGCGGCGCTCCAGGCCCAGATCGCCGGGAGTCAGCCAGCGGTTCTCGCTCATGACTAGGGCGCGCCTGATCCGGTTGATCAGCTCCCGAACATTGCCGGGCCAATCGTGGGACAACAGGGTTTCGATGGCCTGGCTGGAAAAGCCTTTTACCTTGCCATTGTTGCCTTTGAATTTTTCCAGGAAGTGCTGTGCCAGAATGGCGATGTCATTGCGGCGGTCCCGCAGGGGCGGGGGGGTGGCGCGCAAGACATTGAGGCGATAGTACAGGTCCTCGCGAAAGCGGCCTTCTCTGACTGCCCTTTCCAGATCCACATGGGTCGCAGTCAAGACTCGCACGTCCAGCTTGATATCCTGGGAAGAACCCACCCGCTGTATGACGCTCTCCTGCAGGAAGCGCAAGAGCACCACCTGGGCCTCGGGCGAAAGGTCGCCAATTTCATCCAGGAACACCGTTCCACCTTGCGCGGATTCGATGTGGCCTGTCTTGTTCTCGTGGGCGCCGGTGAAGGCTCCCTTGGTGTGGCCGAACAGCTCTGACTGGATCAGGTTGGCCGGGAGCGCCGCACAATTCACCGCGACAAAAGGCCGGTTTGAACGGGGAGATGAGGTATGAATGGCGCGGGCCACCAGTTCCTTACCAGTTCCACTCTCGCCGGTAATCAGCACCGGGTAGTCGACGCCGGCTGCTTTGTGAATCTCGCGAAATACCTGCTGCATGGAGTCGGTCTCGCCTACCATCCCGCATTGCCCATTCGAGCCCACTTCATCCGCAGGGTGATGGTGCAGAAGCGCCATGCCGTAGGCGTGACCGAGGATTACTTGGAGGCGCAGGGGGTCGTGCGGCAAGGTATGGTAGTCAAAAAATTTGACGATCAGCTGCCGGCGAAATTGGGGATCATCGAGATAATGCGGTGGCACCAACGCCAGCCAGGCTATGGCGGGATTGAGCAGCATCAGTTCTTCCTGCCACTCCAGCAAGGCTTTAGCGGAAGAATGGGAGAAGTCGATCACACCGACGAAAAAGTCGTGCATGCCGATCAATGCGCATGACTGCTGCAGGGTTTCGGCACTGTGTATGTTCCACTCGTGGCGCACATCGCCACGGTTGAACTCCACCAGATCCTGATTGCTGGACAGTACGAATACGTTACGCTTGAACATTTATCTCTGCTCCAGTATCAGTCGGAGGTCCTTGGCCTTGGCCCTGTCCCGCCAGACGGCGGGCCGGTTATTTTTCTTAGCGATACCGACGCTGAAATTCAGCACGAGTCGGCGTTCCATCAAGCGCCCAAATGCTGGCCAATCCGCGCCCCGGTACCCAAACAAATCGGGACGAGTGTTGCTGCTTGGCGACGTCATTAGTCTAAGCAAACTGCGCGCCAAAAACCAGAAAATCCCTCTGGAGTCGCTTTATTTCCTTTCCCATCGCAATGGATATGAAAAAATAAATAATATAAATTCAAAAGCTTATTATTTTATTAGGGGCGGTTGTCACAACAGCCATGATTGCGGGGATCGGCAGGCTGCCACGCTAAATACCGATCTTTTCCGGCTCTGTAAATTTTTCCGACAGGCTGGCTCGCGAGGTCCACATTCAGCACGGATTCGTTGCGGACAAAAGTTCCAAAATTCATTGTACTAGGAAATCCCCGTATCCGCTCAAACACGCCCTGTTCAAAAATTTTACATAAGCAATCGGAGCAGATCAGTTCGTATTTTCGCCCATGCACCGATGCTGTTCGTTAGCCAGATGTCGGAAATTTAAGAAAATGTTAAGGGGACGGGAGTGGGTTGATCGGAAGAGTGTCGCAAATCTGCGACACTTTGCGCCTTTTTGAAGGCCGAGGCGTCACTGACGTTGTGATTTATCCCAACTCTCGCGGGTCGGCCTGATGCCTCTTGGTGCCCTTGGAGGTGATGCTTGGGGCAGGCGTCATCGGGTCCGAGGTCCTCAAGCCGCACCACTGCCGGGGTTGGGCGCGCTTGCCTTGGCTGACGCGGCCAGTGGCCACGCCGGGGCATCCTTGCCCCGCATTGATCAGGCGAATTTGAGGGCCAGGTTAATAATACCGCCGCCTGCCGGTAATCTTTCCCGTCACTGGTAGCTCTGAAGCATCAGAATGTGACCAAGCTCACTCTTGCTTGCTGAATCCGCGTCGGCGGCATAAGGTGACAGGGCTGAAAGAAGGAGGAACGCGCATGAAAGGGCTGTATAGAACCTGTTTAATCCTGGTGGTGGCCGGTAATCTCTTCGGTTGTGCCCTGAATGTGAACCAGCGCGCCGCCGCCGCTGGGGTTGCCCAGGCATCGGTGGGAATTGGTGATGTGGCGGCAAAAGAATTCGGGCATTTTCGTTCCGCCACTATTGAAATGAACAGTATGGATGTGGTCTTAGGCGGCCATGCGAAGGCCGACAATCTGGATGGCGCCATGGACCCGGAAAGGGTGATCGATCGGGTCAGGTCAGCCCAGGCACTGAGTAATTATGGAAAGCTGCTCTTCACCTTGGTGGAAGACTCGGAGGAGGCGGAAGTGCGGCAGGCTACAGACGCCTTTTTGGACAGTTTTTCCGCCATTGGCGGCCGGCACATGAGTGATGCGCAGTTGAACGGGTTCGGCCGCCTCGTGCAGGGCATCGGCTATTTCTGGGTGGAAGCGAAGAAGGCCAAGGCGGTCAAACAGATTGTGCCTGCTGCGCGCGAGGACGTGAATACCCTCTGCGATCTACTCATCAGCGATCTCTCGCCCCAGAATGCGCAACTGGCGATGGGATTCGAGACCACGATCCGGCAATTGCGGCAGGATTCGGAAGCGGTCTTGGAGGACCCTGCCAGTCGCAGCGCCGACCGACTGACCGCCGTCGACGGGCTGCGCCGCACCCAGGAGGAGCGGGCGCATCTGGATGCTGTTTCCGCCCAGGCGGCCGCGGCGCTGCGTGACTTCAAGCAGGCGCATGAAGGCTTGGTCGAGTCGTTGCTTCACGATCGATATTCCCTGGATGATGTGCGCAGCTTGGGCAAGCAGATGAATTCGCTCAGGACGGCCATGCAGGCCTTGGGCGATACGGACTGATTCGGAGCCATGCAAAGGAGCAAGACCATGACCCAAACTTCCCTGGGTGCTGAACTGCAGCAGATGTCCCATCTGCTCGAAGCCCTGATCATCAAAGAGACTGATCGGGAAAAGAAGAAGTCGCTGCGGGAACAGTTGGCCAAGGTGTTTGAGGCAATTCAAGCGCTGGTGGATGCCAATGTGGACGCGGCTACCCAAGAGTACCGCAAGGCTCGAAAGGGAATCGAGGCAGCGAACGGCGACATCGTGGATGCGCTCAAGGACTTGGGCAAGGTCGCGGAAACCATTCAGAGTGTTGGCAAGGCGGTGGATCAGTTGGGAAAACTGGCGGCTGCTGCGGCGTGATCTCATCGTCTGAGGGCCGAATGCCCCTCCAATGGCCCTCTATAGACCTCTGGGCACGACTCGGCTCGAAGGCCAATATGCAGTCCGTCCGTTTTGACTGCGGCGGGTCGAGCGTGCAGTCTGGGCTGAGTGTCAGTAACGCCAGTCCAGTTGCAGCCCGATGATATCGGCTTGCTGCTGGTAACGTCCGATCAGCTGGTCGCCTGTGCTTCCGGTGTGGTTGATGGGCGCCTCGGCGAAGAAGACATGGGCGTAGGCGCCGTGTAGCGTGAGGTCAGCGCCGAGCTGGTAGCTGAGCCCGATGGTCAGCCAGACCCGGTCGCTGTCCGGTATGCGGGCTGTGCGCAGTCGGCCGCTGCGGACCGGGGATTGGTCAAAGGCCAGGCCGGCGCGCAGGGTCCAGCGCTCCTCCGGTTTGAAACTGGTCCCCAAGGCCCAGCGCCAGGTGTCCTGCCAGTCCAAGGTTTCCACCAGGTCCCCGGCGGGGGAAGCCAGTCGTGTGCGCAATTCGCGGTTCAGGCTCCAGTGCGTCCAGAGCGCTTCCGCGCTGACGCTCCATTGGCGGCCAATTTGCTGGGTGAAGCCGAATTCCAGGCTGTCGGGCATGACGACGGTGGATCGGGCGGCGGAGTCGGTAAAGCGGCCGCCGCCTGTCATTGCCGCCGCTTCGCCAGGCACGTCAAAGTCAACATGGCCGTCCACGCGATGTTCCACCCGGGAGCGGTAGCTGACGCCAAGCGCCGTACCTTGCAGCGGCGTATAGTGAATGCCGAGGTTGTAGCCAAGCGCCAGACTGTTGCCCTCCAGTGTCAGCTTTCCATCGGATTGCTGGGGCAGGAGCCGCTGGGCGGAGCAAGCGAGCGGTCCGAGCGTGGCGAAGCAGGCCGTCCCGAAATCGATGGCACTGGTCAGCGAGGCCTGCAGGTACTGAATATTGATGCCCGCACCAAAGGCGAGGTCATCTCGGATGCGGATAGCCAGGGACGGATTGATGTTGATCGTTTTGAGATCGGAACTGAGGTTCTGGTAGCGGCCCTTCCAGCCTGCCTGATACGCGCTGTGGGAGCCAAATGGGGCATTGACGCCGAGTCCGAAGACCAGCCCGGGGGCAATCGGCTGCACCAGGTAGGCGTTGGGAAGCAAGGTTGTCACGCCAGCATCGCCGCCATCGCTGCCGGCAAGTGGCGCGCCGCCTAGGGAGGGACTCATGCGTGAACCGCCGTCATGAAAGCGGGTCCCTGGCAGCAGGATGTAACCTGCCACGGAGAGCATTGGACGCTCGAATCGCCCGAGTGCGCCCGCATTGAAATAGACACTGCTGCCATCCTCGTAAGAACTGGCAGCACCGGCAAAGGCTTGTCCCAGCTCCCTGACGCCTTGCTCCATGAGGGCCAGTCCGGCGCCTGAAACCGGGCGCGGGGTGCCATAGAACGAGGCGAGGCAGAGCAACGCCAAGCAAGGCGAGCACGCGATACGCGGGCACGGGCAGCGCTCCGCAAGACGCGGTGGTATTCGTGTTCGGCCGAAGGGAGTTGCTTCCATGGCGCCTCAGGCAGGTGAGGTGGCGGTGCGGGTTGCGCCAGCTACCGGAAGTCTGACCCGCCGCAGCGGGCTGCGTCAATCCCGGATATCACGGCGGATGCCACGTATCAGCATGTCCGAATATTTTGGTGACGTAAATTGCTGTAAACTGAGGAATGAGTTCTGCCTAGGCGATTTCCATGATGCGCGCTTTCAAGACGCTGAAGGAGCCGTACCCTTTCGAAGCGTCTGCTGGAATCCTCACGAGGGATCAGACCGCCGCCGTAACCGCCGGCCAGGTGCGTTTGCTTTATACGCAAAGTTCCAGTGCGTTCACCGCGGTTGTCCTCATTGCCTGTGTTGTCGCCCACGTCTTCTGGGGACTTGCAGACCCGGCCGTTGTCGGTGTCTGGCTGGCCGCAACCCTGCTTCTCACCCTGGTCCGCACCGGCCTGGTCCGTTCATACCGGCGTTCGTCACCTGATACCGAGAGCCCGATCTGGGCGAGACGTTTCCTGTGGGGAATCGTTCTGTCCGGGTGTGTGTGGGGCTTTGCCGGCGTGCTGTTCTTCATTCCGGACAGCGCCATTCACCAGATATTCCTCGCCTTCGTCCTGGCCGGGTTGGCGGCTGGGGCCATGTCGACGCTCTCCTCCTACCGTGGCGCCTATCTGGCCTATATGCTGCCCAGCCTGGCCCCGTTTACCGTGCAAATCATGGGGCAGGGTGGCCAGCTTCACCTGGCCATGGGCCTGTTGCTGGTGCTGTTTGCAGCCTTGATGCTGGTGATTTCGCGGCGCATCCATGAAACCTTGACCGATTCACTCCGGCTCCGGTTTGAGAACGGCGATCTGGTGCGTGAATTGATGGCTTCCAGAGATACGCAGGAGGCCGTCAACCGCGAGTTGACCATCCAGATCGGCGAGCGAGAGCGTGCCGAGG
Organism: Methyloterricola oryzae; assembly: GCF_000934725.1. Classification (NCBI taxonomy): domain Bacteria; kingdom Pseudomonadati; phylum Pseudomonadota; class Gammaproteobacteria; order Methylococcales; family Methylococcaceae; genus Methyloterricola; species Methyloterricola oryzae. Next base: position 130,240 of record NZ_JYNS01000008.1, on the reverse strand, counting down.
AATCGTTGAAAGCGGCCCATAACGCGCTGGAGCAGAGGGTACGAGAGAGGACCCGGGAACTGGATGCCAGCAACCGCAGCTTGGTAAGGGAAAAGGAGTTGTTTAGGGTCACCATGGAAAGTATCGGCGATGCGCTGATCGCGACCGACGAGGCCGGTAACGTCCGCTTCGTCAACCCGGTGGCCGAGCAGGTCACGGGTTGGCAGGCCGATCAGATCGTCGGTCGGCCATTGGCGGAGGTGCTGCGCATCGTGGATGAGGAAAGCCGGACGGTGGAGAGTGCTTTACTGTCTGCTCCGGGTACGCTGCCAACCCGAACCCTGGGGACCAAGCCGTGTCTGCTGACCTGCCAGGACGGCCGGGAAATCCCCGTGGAGTTCAGTCTATCCCCGATACGCGACGGCAATGATTCCAGTGTAGGCACCGTGCTGGTGTTTCGCGATGTCAGCGCCCAGCGCAAGCTGGCACAGGAACTCAATTACCAGGCGACCCATGACGAACTCACTGGCCTGGTGAACCGACGTGAATTTGAGCGCAGGTTGTCGCGTGTGCTCGAGGCGGCCGGGCCTACCGATCCCCATGCGCTGCTCTATCTGGACCTGGATCAGTTCAAGGTGGTCAACGATCAGTGCGGTCACACCGCGGGCGATGAACTCCTGCGCCAGGTGGCCGTGCAGTTGCAGTCACGCATCAGGACCCGCGACACGCTGGCGCGCCTGGGTGGGGACGAATTCGGCGTGCTGCTCGAGCATTGTCCCCTGGAGGAGGCCGAGCGCGTCGCGCAGGGCGTGCGGGAAGTGGTGCAGAATTTCCGCTTCGCCTGGGAAGACAAGAGTTTCGCCATTGCCGTGACCATCGGGCTGTTGCCCATCAGTACCCCGGGAATGAGTCTCGCGGCGGCGCTGGGCGCCGCGGATGCGGCTTGCTACGCCGCCAAGGAAGGCGGCCGCAACCGTGTCCATGTGTATCAACCGGACGATCAGGATCTGCTCAAGCGGCATGGTGACATGCGCTGGCTGCCGCGCATCCAGTCGGCGCTGGCTGGCGGGCATTTCAGACTATTCCTGCAGCCCATCCTGCCCTTGCAACCGGGCAGCGTCGACGGTGAATACGGGGAAGTGCTGTTGCGGCTTTGTGATGCGGAGGGCCGTGACATATTGCCGGGCGCTTTTCTTCCGGCCGCCGAGCGCTACAACCAGGTGGTCAGCATCGACCGCTGGGTGCTGGACGAATTGCTCTCCTACCTGGAGGCGAAGACGGTGCCGGGTCACCGCCGCTACGCCATCAATCTGTCGGCTCAGGCGCTGTCGGATGAGAACTTCCTGGATTTCGCCGTTGAACGCATACGGCGCAGCAAGGTCGCGACAAGCTCCGCCCTGTGTTTCGAAATCAATGAAAATGCCGCCATCGCCGACCTGCGCCGAGTCCGGCAGTTCATCGCCGCCCTCAAGGAATTGGGCTGCTGCTTCGCCCTGGACGACTTCGGCGCTGGTTTTTCGTCCTTTGGTTACCTGAAAAGCCTGGACGTGGACTTCCTCAAGATCGACGGGCGGCTGGTGCGCGGCATGCGGGAAAACCCGGTGGATCAGGCCATGGTGGAATCTATTCACCGCATTGGTCATGTGATGGGGCTGCAGACCATCGCCGAATGGGTGGAGACTCGCGAGCTGGCCCAGGACCTGGAAGCCATGGGTATCGAATTCGGTCAGGGTTATTACTGGGGCGAACCGCGGCCCCTGGCCAGTCGGCCGGGCTCCAACTAGCTCGATTCGTTCGCCGCTCGGTCGGCTTCGGGCGGGAGGTCAAAGTCCCAGCGGGTTGTCCGGGTCGACATGCGGCATGAAGGGCTTGCGCCGATCCTGATCGGTGATCTGGTAGATCTTCCCCAGCCAGTTATTGAAGACGGCCTTCGCCGTATCCCGCCAGGTGTTGTCCAGATGCGGGATGATCAGCCGTTCCGGGAACTCGGGCGCAGGCTTTCCCGAATGCTTGGCGCTGCGCAGGTGCTGGCCATACTCGTTGAGGATGCCGGCCACTTCCAGGGAGAAATAATGCTCCGGAAAGGGCGGATAGTCCTCGCGCTCGCCGTTGAAATAGCGCAAGACTTCGCGTTTGTATTCCTTGAGCAGGCTGATGGCGTCGTACTCGGGGTGCCCCTGGAAGAACACCACGCGGAACAGGTCCTGACTCACAGCCAGGTGCACGCCGGCTTCCTCGCTTTCCACCAGCACCCGCAGGCCGGCGTTTTCCATGTCTTCCCTGAAGATCTCGTTGTAGCGCGAGTGCGGCACGTCGAAGCGGGTGTTGATGTCCGCCACCAGCGGGTGCGCCGGATCCACCACGCGGTGGGAGAACACGCCCCAGCGCTTGCCCCCCAGGTGCGTGCGCTCGATACCATGGCAGTACTGAATCAGGGCATGGGTGGCGAGGCAGGAGCAGAGGATGGAACTGACGTTGTCCTTCGCCCAGTCGATGACTTCGGTCAAGGGCTGCCAGAAAGCCTCCTGGGGCAGCTTGGGATGGGTGACGTTGGCGCCGCTGACGATCAGTCCGTCCAGTCCATCCTGCTTTATCTGCTCGAAGCTCTCGTAATAGGTGGCGATATAGTCCAGTGCCTCCGGCGAGCGCGGCAGTCCCTCGATGGTGAAGGGGTGCATGTGGAACTGCACGATGGGATTGGCGGCGCCCACCAGGCGGAAGAACTGCCGCTCCGTGGCGGCGAGGGCGGCGTCGGGCATCATGTTCAGCAGCCCGATGTGCATTTCGCGGATGTCCTGATGGGCGGCGCGCTCCGGCGTCAGGATTTCCTGGCCTTCCTCGCGGAGGCGGTCGAATGTGGGTAAAGGTTTATGGGCAACGAGGGGCATGGTTCGGTATCTGCGTTTGGCATCAGGCCCGGCTGAGGGCCTGGCATATCAGGCGGACGAAATCGGCTTCGTTTTCGACCCGGGCGACCTCGCGGGCGTCCACGGTATACCCGAACTGGTCGGCGATCGCCTGGTAGCGCGGCAGGCGCGAATTGAAAAGTCTGGGGAAGACCCAGGTGACGAACTCGTCGGGCGGGATGGCGTCGATTCCCCCGTAGGACTTTTCCGCCAGGAATGCCGCGAGTTGTTCATCCAGGAACTCTTCCCGGTAATAGAGCGGCTTGGGATCGCGTGAAGCCCGTTCGATGAGGGTCTCCTCCAGTTCCGGCGTGGTCTTGATGTAGAGGATGAGGGTGTGCTCGGCCAGCAGTTCCAGGGTGGCCGGGTCGTCCAGTTCGCACACGCTGCCGCCGGCATCATTGATGAAATGACGGTAGCCGTAGATGTCGCTGGCTTTTTCGATGAAGGCCGGCACGTCGCGCATGGCGGCGATCTCCGCCTGGTGGTGCAGTGCCTGGCGCCGCTTGAATTCCGCCAGACTCAGCCCCCCCAGGGCCGGATTGCCCAGCTTGCCCAGGAAGGTCGACACCGGCGCTAGGTTGTTCACCGTGATGTTGTTGCCGATGTAGATGGAATCGGAGCGCAGCAGGTCGCGCAGGAACGGCACTTCCATGGCGCGGCGCTTGATGTTGTCCAGGATGGCTTCGCCCAGGTACTGGGTACCGATGCGGTAATCCCCGGAATAATGGAACCAGTTCTGCTTGGGCAGTTTGTCCGCCAGGGTGGTTTTGCCCACCCCCGACATGCCGAGCAGGGTGATGCGCTTGGATTCCCAGTCCAGGAACTGCTGGGGGCTCATTTTCATACGCTGGGGTTTCCTCGGAGTGTGATGGGTTGCTGGCGCGCGGCAGCGGATCTGTTTCAGTCTTCGGTGTTGATCATGTGGGTCGCGGTCTGCTCCAATGCCTGCAATAGCAGGGCTCGGAGCGCCTCATCCGCGACGGTCTCGTCGAGCGCCTGCCGCATGCAGAGCACCCATTGATCGCGCGCCTCGACGCCGATGGGGAAAGGGAAGTGGCGCATACGCAGGCGCGGATGACCGTATTCGGCGACGTAGAGGTCCGGGCCGCCCAGCCAGCCGGAAAGAAATTTGAACAGCTTTTCCTTGGCGCCGCCCAGGTCCGCGGCGTGCATCTTGCGGATCATGCGCGCTTCCGGCAGATCGTTCATATACGCGTAGAAGCGCTCGACCAGGGCGCGCAGCACCGGTTCGCCGCCAAGGCGTTCATAGGGCGTCGTGGTTTCAGTCTGTTCTGTCATGTCGCGGTTCAGTCCGTCGCCTGTCGTTTAAGGCGGTAGAGCGCCGAAATATCCTCGCTGCCATGGCCACGCTCCATGAGGCTTGCGTAGTCGATCAAGGTCTGTCGCGTGAGGGGCAGGTCCATGTTCATGGCTTCCGCCATCTGCAGGCAGATCATGAGGTCCTTGTGATGGAGGGCGAGCTTGAAGCCCGGTTCGAAAACGCCGCGGGTCATGGTGGGGCCCCGCTTGTTCAGGAACCAGTTGCCGGCGGCGCCGCCGGCGACGACATCAATGAGCTTGTCCATGTCCAGATCTTGCGCCTGGCCAAAGGCCAAGGCCTCCGTCACCGCCTGGTTGATGCCGGCCGCCATGATCTGGTTCACCGCCTTGCTGGCCTGGCCATAGCCCACCGGCCCCATGTGGGCGATGCGCGTGGCCATGGCGTTCAACACGGGACGCGCGCGCTCCAGATCCTCGGCTTCGCCCCCCGCCATCATGGCGAGGCTGGCGGCCCGCGCTCCTTCCACGCCGCCGGTGACGGGGACGTCGAGAAAGGCCGCTCCGGTGGAGCGAACCAGAGCGTCCGCCGCGCGCGCCGTGGCGGCGCTGACCGTGGAATGGTCGACGACGATATGACCGGAGCGCAGGCCCGGGCGCAGTGCCTCGACGACGGCGAGCACGTCGGTGTCCGCGGACACGCAGATCAGGAGGATGTCGGCCTCGCTGGCCAGTTCGGCTGGCGTGGCGGCGGCGCGAACGCCAAGCTCATCGGCCAGCGCTTGCGCTTTCCCGGTGCTGCGGTTCCAGACGCCACGAAGATAGCCTGCCCGCGCCAGATTAACCGCCATGGGCGCCCCCATGGCGCCCAGCCCGATGAAGCCCGCTTTCATCTCAGTCCTCCAGGTAGGTGTAGGCGCTGAGTCCGGCGATCAGTTCGCTTTCGTACTGTTTGCGCTGTTCGCTGCCCAGATTGGCTTCCAGCAGTTTCCTCCGGAAGGCCTGCTGCAATTCCTCGGGATCGATATGGACATAGCGCAGCAATTCGTCCGCCCCATCGCCGAACACGGGCTGCACCAGCCGGTAACCGCCGTCTGGCAGCAGTTCTACATTCACGGAATGGGTGTCGCCGAACAGGTTGTGCATGTCGCCCAGGATTTCCTGGTAAGCCCCGACCAGAAAGATGCCCAGCAGGTAATCCTCGCCCGGACGGACGGCATGTAAGGGCATGGTCGGCTCGATGCTCTGGCGGTCGAGGTAGGCGCTGATCTGCCCGTCGGAGTCGCAGGTCAGATCCTGCAGGATAGCGCGGCGGGTAGGGTCCTCATTCAAGCGCTGCAGTGGCATGACCGGGAAAATCTGGTCGATGGCCCAGGCATCGGGCACCGACTGGAACACCGAGAAGTTGCAGAATACCTTGTCCGCCAGACGCTGGTTCAGTTCGTCCAGGACCTCGCGATGGGCCCTAAGGCGCATGTCCAGACGGGGCCGCACGGCGTGACAAATGGTGGCATTGAGAGCCTCCGCGGTGGCTAGTTCGTTGAGGCCTAGCTGGCCCTGGACAAACTGTGCACGTGCCTCGGCCAGATCGAACTGGGCGTCCAGATACAGCGCCAGAACCGGCTCCGAAGGGATACGCTCCAGTATTTCGGCCATCTCGCGCAGGGGCTTGGCCGAGGATTCGCTGGCCGGCGGTGGCGTGTCGGGTATGGACTCCACGTCGATGATATCGGTGATGAGCACCGCGTGGTGCGCGCTCATGGCCCTGCCGGACTCGCTGATGAGGTTCGGGTGGGGCAGACCGTGTTCCGAACACGCGTCGGCGAAGGCGCGCACGATGGCGTGGGCATATTCATCCATGCTGTAGTTGATGGAACACTCCGCATTGGAATGGGTGCCCTCGTAATCCACCCCCAGGCCGCCGCCCACGTCGGCGTAGGCTATTGGGGCGCCCAATTTGCTCAGTTCCACGAAGTGGCGGCCGGCTTCCCGCAGGGCGGCCTTGACATCATTGATGTTGGCGACCTGGGAACCCATGTGGAAGTGCATCAGCTTCAAGCACGCAAGGCTGCCTTCGCTCTCAAGGTGCTGAACCAGCTTGAGGATTTCGCTGGCGTGCAGGCCGAACTTGGATTTTTCGCCGCCGCTGTTCTGCCATTTACCCGCGCTGATGCTGGAGAGCCGCACCCGCACGCCAAGCTGGGCCGGTATGCCCATGGCTTTGGACTCCGCGAGGATCAACGCCAGTTCCGATAGCTTCTCGACTACCAGGAAGACGTCCAATCCAAGCCGCATGCCGATCAGCGCGAGGCGTATGTAGGCCCGGTCCTTGTAGCCGTTGCAGATGATGGTACCGCTGCGCGCCAGCGCCAGAATGGCCAGCAGCTCCGACTTGCTGCCGGCCTCGAGGCCGACCTGGGCCTTGCCGCCGTCCAGGATGCCTTCCACCACCGCTCTTTGCTGATTGACCTTGATGGGGTAGACGGGCGTGTACTGGCCCGTGAAGGACAGGTCGGCGCGGGCCCGGGCAAAGGCTTCGTGAAGAAGGTGCACGCGGTCGCGCAGGATATCGGTGAAGCGCACCAGCACCGGCAGGGCCATGCCCTCCTGGCGAATCTGGGTCGCGATCGCAACCAGATCCACGGAGCCCTTGCGCGGGTCCCGTTGGGGAATGGCAATCACGTGACCGGATTCGTTGAGGTTGAAGTATCCATCACCCCAATGTTCGATGGCGTAGGTGTCTTTCGACCGCTGCAGGTCCCAAGGCATGGAGGTTCCAAAAAAGTTCTTTGAAAAGTCGCTGATTATGTGGAAAATCCCGAGAATTTTCCATTCTTGAAATTGACGGCATATGCAGGCAGGCAAAAACTGGTTCACCGAGGTTTATCCGCACAACGGCAGCGCCCTGTCGTTGGAAATCACCGCCAAGTTGCACGAGGAGCAGACGCCCTTTCAGCGGATCGAGATCTACGACACCGTGTGGTTTGGCAAACTCATGGTGATCGATGGCTGCACCATGGTGAGCGACCGGGACAATTTCCTCTACCACGAGATGATGACCCACCCGGTCTTATTCACCCACCCTAATCCGAAGACGGTGTGGATCATCGGCGGAGGCGACTGCGGGAGCCTGAAGGAGGTGCTGAAGCATCCGGGGGTGGAGTCTGCCGTGCAGATTGAGATCGATGAGCGCGTGACCCGCCTGGCGGAAACCTATTTCCCGGACCTTTGCGCATCCAACGGCGACCCGCGGGCGCAACTGCTCTTCATCGACGGTATCCAATGGGTGAAGGACGCGCCGGACAACAGCGTGGATGTCATCATCGTTGACAGTACCGACCCGGTGGGCCCTGCCGAAGGCTTGTTTAACCAGGCCTTCTACCAGCAGTGCCTGCGCTGCCTGAGGCCTGATGGCATCCTTGTTCAGCAGAGCGAGTCGCCGCTGTTTCACCTGCCGCTTCTGGAATCCATGCACCGGACCATGCGCGGGGCCGGCTTTGCCCAGACCACGACGTTTTTCTTCCCTCAGTTCCTCTATCCCTCTGGTTGGTGGAGCGGGACCATGGCAGGCAAGGGCAGCCTTGAGGGGTTTCGTGATGCTGACGCCCGCGGCAAAGCCTTTGCCACGCGCTATTACAACGAGGCAGTGCATCGGGCTGCGTTCGCGCAGCCGGAATTCTTCAAGGCGATTTTGGGGGCCTGAGGCAGGCTGGCGGCTTACTGCGCGCCAGCCCGCTAGGGAAGTTCAGGGAGTCGGTTTCAGGCCGGAGAAATAAGCCGCGAGGTTGGCGATATCCTCATCCTTCAGGCTGGCCGCCATATTGTTCATTATGGGCGCGTTCCGGGTCTTGTCGCGATAGGCTTTCAAGGCGGCGGCGAGGTACTCTTCCTTTTGACCCGCCAAGTTAGGGAAGTTGCCGGCGGCACTGATTCCGTTGGCGCCGTGGCAGGCTGCGCACATGCCGGTGGCCGTGGGTTTGGCCGCCTCGGCGTTGGCGGCAAGTGCGGCCGAGCTGGCACTGAGTGAAGCAATTAGAAAGATACATGATGTCAAATTTTCGCGCATAATGAACCTCCTGGGTTCGGTAGGGAATATACCAGGGATGCGCACCCGGCGTGGCCGGGCGCCTGAAATAGGCTTGGCCATCATTATGACGCTCATGGAAGGGGCACTGCAAGCATGAAAGCCTCGGGGGAAAGCAAGCGGCGCTACTTGGGGCAACCTTCCAGTTTAAATATGGCGTAGCCATTTTCTGCAATTGCCTGTTGCATGGGCGGCGGGACGTCGTCGGAACTATGGCAGTACGCGCAATTTTCGGGCGCGAGATATGCGCCGTGCTCGCCAAGGCTGTCTAACCAGTCCTTGGCATATTTCAGGGCTTTCTCAGGGACGTTCTCTGCAATGACTACATCGAAATGCATGATGCGGCCGCCGGTAGTCTTTGCATACGTATCAAAAACATAGACTTTTGTCATAGTCACGTTCTGCGTTGCGGGGCGAATGCTGGAGATAAAAAATGGGAGTGAATTGGATGATTCACCCCCACATGGGAAGGAGGACTGCTAGTCGTGAATGTATGGTCTCGACACCGGAGCACAAACTACCGGTTCTCCTACTGCCTTGTCAACAAAATTTTGATCCGATACCATTGAGACATGAAGACGGAACCGATTTACGAGCATCTTGAGAGAATCGCGAACCTGCTGCGTACCGACACGCGTCGCTCCGGCTTGAGTAAAGGGCTGCAGCCGGTGCAACTGGAAGCTCTCCATTACCTCAATAGTTGCAACCGCTACAGCAACACGCCGGCAGCGGTGGCGGAATTCCTGGGCTTGACCAAGGGAACCGTATCCCAGACGCTGGGCGTGTTGGAAAATGGCGGCTATGTGGAGAAAAAGCCCGACCTCAAGGATCGCCGCGTAGTGCACCTCGAGTTGACTGAGAGCGGCCGGCAAGTGGTAACCGGCGCGATTCCTCCGGCGACCTTGCGCAAGGCCGTGGCACTGATACCGGAAAGCGAGCAGGGTCAGGTCGTCGAAGCGCTCAACTGCGTCTTGCGCGCCTTGCAGCAGGCCAATCAGTCGCGCTCATTCGGGGTATGCCTCAGTTGCCGCCACCATTGTATCGAGGACGACGCAAGTCATCGCTGTGCCCTGACTGGCGAGAAGCTGATGCAGGGCGATATCCACCAGATCTGCCGGGAACACGAAGCCCCCCCGCCTTCAGCCGCCTGAAACGGCGGTTGGGCGCGTCAGGTTGGCCCGGGCGGGACCGGACCAACCCGTCGGCCGAAGCCTGTCAGATGGCTTGTTCGCCGGTTTCACCGGTGCGGATGCGGATCACTTGTTCCAGGCTGGTGATGAAGATCTTGCCGTCACCGATTTTGCCGGTATTGGCCGCCTTGATGATGGCTTCCACGGCCCGATCCAACACGTCGTCTCCCACGGCCACCTCGAGTTTGACCTTTGGAAGAAAGTCGACCACGTATTCTGCGCCCCGGTAGAGTTCAGTGTGGCCCTTCTGGCGACCGAAGCCCTTGACTTCTGTGACGGTGACGCCACTGATGCCGATATCCGACAGCGCTTCACGGACATCATCGAGTTTGAAGGGCTTGATGATCGCGATGATTAACTTCATGTGTGTACTCCCTCGTTTTTTTGGCTAACGGTTTCGTTGTTGCAAATCTCCGCCGGGGTACCTAGCGCTGGCCGGCGCACCCGGGAGGCGTCTAAGCCTTAGTTGCCCGGTTCTCGATGATGTCCTCGACCACGCTGGGGTCGGCCAGGGTCGATGTATCGCCAAGGTTCCCGAGATCGTTGGCGGCGACCTTGCGCAGGATACGGCGCATGATCTTTCCGGACCGGGTTTTGGGCAATGCAGGCGCCCACTGGATCACATCCGGTGTCGCGATGGGCCCGATTTCCTTGCGGACCAGTTGCACCAATTCTTTCTTTAATTCGTCCGTGGGCTTCGCGCCGGCTATCAGGGTGACATAGGCGTAGATGCCCTGACCCTTGACGTCGTGGGGATACCCCACCACGGCGGCTTCCGCAACGCTGTCGTGCAGTACCAGCGCACTTTCGATCTCCGCCGTGCCCATACGGTGCCCGGATACGTTCAGCACGTCGTCGACGCGTCCGGTGATCCAATAATAACCGTCTTGATCGCGCTTTGCCCCGTCTCCGGTGAAATATTTGCCCGGGTAGGTGGAGAAATAGGTTTCGAAGAACCGGCGGTGATTGCCGTAAACCGTGCGCGCCTGGCCCGGCCAGGAAGCGTCGATGACCAAGACACCCTCGGCGACGCCTTCGATTTCATTGCCCTGGGCATCGACGATGGCGGGCACCACGCCAAAGAAGGGCAGGGTGGCGGAGCCCGGCTTGAGGCGCGTGGCGCCGGGCAGGGGCGTTATCATGATGCCGCCGGTTTCGGTCTGCCACCAGGTGTCGACGATAGGGCAGCGGGCCTCGCCCACCACGTGGTAATACCACTCCCAGGCTTCGGGGTTGATGGGCTCCCCTACCGAGCCCAGGATTCGGAGGCTGCGGCGGCTGGTATGGGTGACCAGTTCATCGCCCAGTCCCATGAGCATGCGGATGGCGGTGGGCGCGGTGTAGAAGATGTTGACCTGGTGCTTGTCGATCACCTGCCAGAAGCGGTCAGGCTTGGGGTAGGTCGGGACGCCTTCGAACATGAGGGTTATGGCGCCATTGCACAAGGGGCCGTAAACGATGTAGGAGTGGCCGGTGACCCAGCCTACGTCGGCGGTGCACCAATAGACCTCGCCTTCCCGGTAGTCGAACACGTACTTGTGGGTCATCGCGGCGTAAAGCAGATAACCGCCCGTGCTGTGCAGCACGCCCTTGGGCTTGCCGGTCGAGCCCGAGGTGTAGAGGATGAACAAGGGATCCTCGGCATCCATGGATTCGGGGGGGCACTGTTCTTCTGCCGCGGACACGGCTTCATGGAACCACAGGTCGCGCCCATCCACCCAGTTGATGCGGCCCCCCGTGTGTTTCACCACGAAGACTTTTTCCACCTGCGGGCATTCTCGCAGGGCCTTGTCCACGTTGGCCTTGAGCGGCACCGTCTTGCCGCCGCGCCGCCCCTCATCGGCGCAGATGGCGAAATGGCAGTCTGCATCCAGGATGCGGTCCTTGAGCGCATCGGCCGAGAAGCCTCCGAACACGATGGAATGGATGGCGCCGATACGGGCGCAGGCGAGCATGGCCACCGCCGCCTCAGGGATCATGGGCATGTAAATGCAGACCCGGTCCCCCTTGCGCACACCCTGCACCTTCATGGCATTGGCGAAGCGGCACACCGCCCGGTGCAGTTCGGCATACGTCAGGCGCCGCGTGTCATTGGGGTCGTCACCTTCCCAGATGATGGCGGTTTGTTCCGCTCGGTCGGCCAGGTGCCGGTCCAGGCAGTTGTAACTCACGTTGAGACGGGCGCCCTCGAACCAGCGGATGTCGCCGGTGTTGAAGTCGAATCGGGACACGCTGCGCCAGGGTTGCTCCCAGTCGACGAACTGCACGGCCTGCTCGGCCCAGAACGTGTCGGGTGATTGCACCGACTGCTGGTAAAGGGCCTGATAGCGTGCCTGGTTGATGTGAGCGCTGCCGGCCGCGGCGGCCGGAACCTCATAAATCTTGTCGTCGGACATCGCATGTCTCCGTTATTTTGGCCGGGTTGAGGGACCCGCAGACAATTTTGACAAAAAACCACACGCACAGCGAGATGTTCCCTGACCGACTCTACCTCTGCGACAACCGAGACGGCCGGGTTTCTATGGTAAACTGTCATAGCAATATGAGTAGTTGCCGGAATCCCTGACTATGACAGAACAACAAATCAATAATGCGCTGGAGGAACTCCGCCGTGAGATCGAGCGGCTCGATCTGAGCGACACGGAAACCAAAGAGCGGCTTACCGGTCTCGTGGAGAGCATAGAGCAGCGCATGACGGCGGCACCCGGGGTGGTGGAAGAGGACCAACCCGACCTGCTCAACGAAATGAACGATGCCGTTACCCAGTTCGAAGTGGAACACCCGCGTATCACGGGTATCCTCAACGACATCATGATGGCCTTGAGTAGCAGCGGTATCTGAGTCGCCGGCGCCCGTTGCTTCCCGGCGCGGGCGCTTCTCCATTTCGCCGGTCCTGGCCACGCGCAGGGCGGGCCCTTTGTCACAGCGCCCCGAATTCTCGAATTAGTGCTCCCTCAGGGTGCCAGACGGTTCAAAAAGCCGCGCCCACCCATCTGGCGCATCTGCCTCATGATCCACTGCCGGCGTTTCAGCACGTAGTTGCTGGGGCGGTCCGCGCGCAATACCACGGGGTTCGGAAGCACCGCCGCCAGCAGCGCGGCTTCGGCAGTCGTCAGGTCGCTCGCGGGCTTGTGAAAGTACGTCTCGGCGGCAGCGGTGACACCGTATATTCCTTTGCCGAATTGTGCGATATTCAGGTAAGTTTCCAGTATGCGTCGTTTCGGCCAGAGGCTTTCCAGCAGAACGGTGAAATAGGCTTCCAGCGCCTTGCGCCAGAGACTCTTGCCGGAGTAGAGGAACAGGTTCTTGGCCGTCTGCTGGCTGATGGTGCTGGCCCCGCGTAAAGGCCGGCCCTTGCGATTTGAACTGATGGCCCGGCTGATGGCATGAAAATCGAAGCCATCGTGCTCCGGAAACAGTTGATCCTCCGAGGCCATGACCGCCAAGGCCGCTTCGGGCGAAATGGCATCCCAGGCAGTCCATTGGTACCTGAGGTCGAGATGCTGGCCTGTCAGCAGCGCGCCGGCCCAGGCCTCCAGCATGAAGGCACTGGTGGGGGGCGGCAGCCAGCGTAAGGCGATAACCGGCAGCACGCTGGCCAGCAGGATCGCGAACAGGATGCGGAAAGCCAGGCGTCGCGTCGAACGCGGAAGGCTGGCTGGAAAGAAATAGCGCCGGCGGGTTTCAGTCACGAAAGGCGGTTGTCAGGTCTTGTGTCCGGCGGTAAGGCCGGGGAGGCAGATCATCATGAGCGCTCAAAGGCTTTTGGCGGTAATTCTGGCGTGTATTGTGACAGGCTGCGCCACATCCTACGATATCAGCCGCGACTTCGATCCCGGTACCAACTTTTCCAGGCTCCATACCTTCTCCTGGATGCCCGATGGGAATACCGGCAGCGGCGACGCCGTGGTGGATACGGACACCCTGTTGCTTGAGCGTGTGCAAAATGCGGTCGAACAGGCCCTGCTGGCAAAAGGCTACCGCAAGGAACTGGTTCCGGGTAAAGCGCCAGACTTTTGGGTGACTTTCCACGCGGCCTTGAAGCGCAAGGTGGAGGTCACCACCTACAGTGGTTATTACGGTTATGGCTGGTGGGGCTATCCCTGGGGCTACATGGGTGGCGGATTGGGGCCACAGGCCTACGTTCGGGACTATGACGAGCGGGTGATCGTGCTCGATTTCGTCAATCCGGGGACGCGCAAGCTGTTGTGGCGGGCCACGGCGCGCAATGCCCTGGACGAGGATCTCACGCCGCAGCAGCGTACCGAGCAGATTGACCGCATCATCCGCCAGATGTTGAAGGCCTTTCCCCCCTTGCCAGCACGATGAGGCGCCGCCGTCAACGGGATGGCATGACGGCGAACAACTCCGTGGCGGCGAAACTTCGGGAGCGGCGCCCCTCGGACAGATCCCGGTAATACAGCTTGACCCGGTAGTTGCCGGCGGGCAGGTGGCCAAGCTCGATGCGGCCGTACAGAGCGCCCGGCGCCTGCGGCAGTCCGCCAAGCGGCACGCCGGGCGTGACGGCCTGAAGACACGTCTCCTCGAAGCTTACGGTGATCTCGATGTCTCTCCCTCGGGTGGTGGTGTCGATCACTTCCCTCCCGCAACCCCGGCGCGGGTAGCTGATGGCGATGGCTTCGCTGGTATGCGGGTCCGGCGGAATGACAAAGATCGAATTCCCGCCCGCGACGCCGGGCCAGGCGTCTCGGAGGCAGAGTCCCTGCATCAGAACCACGAGGACGCCCGGGAGCACACGCCGGATGTTCACGTCTTCCCCCCGGCGCCCCGTTCGCGCAACCATTGCCTGCCCCAGATCTGGACATAAAGGCCGCCGCTCAGCAGGGTCGTGGCCAGGGTCGCCAGAGCCACCACATCGATCAGGAAAGCAGGCGCGGGCAATGCGCTTTGTCTGCAGAGCACCAGGAATACATAGAAAAGCTGCAGGAAGGTATTGATCTTGCTGGAGATCAAGGGCTGGCCATCGTAGGGGCCGAGTAGCAGGTAGTAGGCCGAGGCACCCAGGACAATGACCAGGTCACGCAGCACCACGGCGGCCACCAGCCAGATCGGCATCAGTCCCTGCCATCCGCCCACGATAAAGCAGGAGAGCAGCAGCAGTTTATCGGCAGCCGGATCGAGGAAAGATCCCAACCGGCTCTGCCAGCCGTAGCGCTTGGCCAGAAACCCGTCCAGGCCATCGGAAACGCCAGCCAGGACGAACAGACCCAGCGCCCACGCATAGCGCCCGGCCAACAGCAACTGCACCACGGGAACCACCAGCAGGATGCGCAGCATCGAAATGAGGTTCGGCAGGTGTCGAGCTTCCAACTTCATCGGCAGGGTCCTGCTGGTGGGTCAACTGCATGCGGCATCCTGATGGTTGCCGACAATTCCGCCCGCAGTGCGCGGGATGGCGTTGTACAATAATGCCTTCAGGATGACCCGCGCCATTGTAGCGAGTCCATCTTTCCAACCCAATACGCAGTTTTGAGGAATCGCCTTTGAATACGACTCCCGATCAGGGTCTCAGCTACAAGGACGCCGGTGTCGATATCCATGCCGGCAATCAACTGGTGGAGCGCATCAAGCCCATTGCGTCACGCACCCGGGTTCCTGGCGTGCTGGCCGGTCTCGGCGGCTTTGGCTCGCTGTTTGAATTGCCCCTGGAGCGCTTTCGGCAGCCGGTGCTGGTGGCCGGCACGGATGGAGTTGGAACCAAACTGAGACTGGCGATTGAAACTGGCCGGCACGCCGGTGTAGGCATCGATCTCGTGGCCATGTGTGTAAACGATATCGTGGTGCAGGGTGCCGAGCCGCTGTTTTTTCTCGACTACTACGCGACCGGCAAACTGGACGTGGACGCGGCGGCGGCGGTGATCGAGGGCATCGGGCGCGGGTGCGAACTGGCGGGCTGCGCCTTGGTGGGCGGAGAGACAGCGGAAATGCCCGGCATGTACGCGGCCGGTGACTACGATCTGGCGGGTTTTTGCGTTGGCATCGTTGAAAAGGAACGCATCCTGGACGGCACCCGCGTGGCCCCCGGTGACGTGCTGATCGGCTTGCCTTCCTCTGGACCCCATTCCAACGGCTATTCCTTGATCCGCAAGGTACTGGAGAAGTCTGGGGCCGGTCTCGAGCAGGCCTTCGACGGCGCTACCCTGGGCGAGCGCTTGCTGGAGCCGACGCGCATCTACGTCAAGTCCCTGCTGGCGCTGCTGGCGGAGGTCCCCGTGCACGCCCTGGCGCATATCACGGGCGGCGGTTTCACCGAGAACCTGCCGCGGGTGCTGGCGCCGACCACGGGGGCGCTCATCGATCTGGATGCCTGGCCTTTGCCCCCGGTGTTCGGCTGGTTACAGAACCAGGGGGGGATCGCCCAGGACGAGATGTTGCGCACGTTCAATTGCGGCATCGGCATGCTGGTCTGCGTGGCGGCCGCCGATGCCGAGCGTGCGCTGCAGGTGTTGAGGGCGCAGGGCGAGGCGCCCGTGGTGCTGGGGGAGATCGTCGCGGGCGAACCGGTGGTCGGCTACCGCGCCAGCCTGCAACCCGCTTGAACGTAGTCGCGTCGCTCGAACCGCGCGCATCATTTTGAAAACCCATGGGAGACCGTTTGATGGATCTGGCCGTCGTTGTGCCCGTGCACAATGAAGAGGAAAACCTCGAGCCCCTGTTGAGGGAGATTGACAACGCCCTGGCGGGCGTGTGTGAGCACGAAATCATCTATGTGGATGATGGCAGCACCGACGCCACCCGCGCCCGGCTTCAGGCGCTGAAGCAGGCGTTTCCGCGTCTGCGGGTATTGATGCATGCGCGAGCCTGCGGCCAGAGCACGGCCCTGATGACGGGCGTGCGTGCCGCCCGCGCAGGGGTGATCGCCACCCTGGACGGAGATGGGCAGAACGATCCCGCCGACATCCCCCGCTTGCTGGTGTCCCTGCGTGAACTGCAACAGGAGCAGCCCTTGGCCATGGTGGCGGGGTATCGCCGCAAGCGCAAGGACACCGGGTGGCGCAAATTCTCCTCGCGGGTGGCCAATGCGGTGCGCGGCGGCCTGTTGGGGGATCAGACCCCGGATACGGGCTGCGGGCTCAAGGTCTTCTCGCGGGAGGTGTTTCTGCTACTTCCCTATTTCGACCACATGCATCGCTTTCTACCAGCCCTGGTGCAGCGCGCCGGTGGTAAGGTCATCTCGGTGGAAGTCAACCACCGGTCCAGGCTCAGTGGTCAGTCCAAGTACGGCACCTGGCATCGATTGTGGGTCGGCATCGTTGATTTGTTCGGCGTCATGTGGCTGCAGCGCCGCGCCCGGGTGCCGCAGGTGGAAGAAGGCTGAGGGCTCGCCCGGCAGATGCGCGATTCCCCGCGAGCTCTGAGGAGCCGCGAGGCGGTCGCCTCGTTCAGAACATGCCGAGCTGCAGCTTGGCGACCTCGGACATCATTTCCCGCGACCAGGGTGGATCGAACACTACTTCCACGTTGACGCGGGTGACCCCAGGCAGGTTTCGGATGCCCAGTTCCACGTCCTGCTGCAGGATAGGCCCCATGCCGCAGCCCGGCGCCGTCAGGGTCATGATCACATGCACCGCGTGTCCGCCCTCGGCGTCCGGCGTCACCCCGCAATGGTAAACCAGCCCCAGATCGACGATGTTGACCGGAATCTCGGGGTCGAACACGGTCCGCATGACCTCCCAGGCGTTCTTCTCGATGGTTTCAGCGTCGTTGCCGCTCTCCAGATTCCCCAGGCTGGGGGGTTCCTTGCCCAGGGCGTCTGCGTCGTCACCTGCGATGCGGACCATGTTGCCGCGCTCGGTGGTGACGGTGAAGTTCCCGCCCAGTGATTGAAACAGGGTCACGATGTGTCCCTGGGGCAGGGTCAGAGGGGTGCCTTCGGGAATCTGAACGGCATGTACCTCACGCTGCAGGGCGATGCTTTCACGACCATACATCGTTAAATCTCTCCATTGGATTGTTGGTTTGGGCGGTTTATGCCGCCAACGGGCCGCAGAACACCGCGCCATTCGCGCCCCGGCTGCCAGGGCCAAGCAATTGAACGTAGCGGCTGGCGAGGGCGGTGGGGTCGCCGCGGTGGTCGGCCCGCTCACCCGGATGGGACTTCATGCGCAGGGCCGAGTTCACAGGACCCGGTTCAAACAGGTTGACGCGGACGCGGCCGCCCGCCTCAAGCTCCTGAGCGAGCACCTTGGCTAGACCTTCGAGCGCGGATTTGGCGATGCCGTAGGCGCCCCAATAGGCCCGTCGGCGGCTGGCGGAACTGTCTCCGGTGAACACTACGGATGCATCGCCGCTTCGCGCCAGCAGGGGCAACAGGGCCCGGGTGAGCAGATGGGGGGCGGTCAGGTTGATGCGCAGCGCGCGCTCCAGGCTCACGCCATCCACGTCCCGCAAGGGTCCGAGTACTCCCATTTCCGCCGCACTATGCAACAAGCCATGCAGGGCGCCGAATTCGCGCTCGATGGTCTGGGCAAGTTCCTCGTAATCCGCTTCCGTTGCGCCCGCCAGGTCCATGGGATAGAGAGCGGGCCGCGGGTGGCCGCTGTCGGTAATCTGATCGTACAGCCATTCCAGCCGCTTCAGCGCCTTGTCCAGCAGGATGGTCTGCGCGCCCTGGGCGGCGCAAGCGCGCGCCGCGACCGTGCCCAGGCTTCCTGCGGCACCTGTGATGAGGATGACGCGCCCGCTGAGGTTATCCCCGGTTTCGAACAAGATGGTCATGCGCTCCTCGTGTCCAGCCAGTCCAGCAGGTCGGATGGCCGACCCAGCATCCCGTCTGCACCCCAGTCCTGGGCCGGATCGTCTTCGCCCAGATAGCCGTACAAGGCAGCCAGAGTATGCATGCCGGCGTTTCTCCCCGCCTGGATGTCGCGCCTTGCGTCGCCCACATAGACGCAGTCGCTCGCGTCGCGGTCCAGTCGGCGGCAGGCCTCCAGCATGGGTGCCGGATGCGGTTTCTTGTGCGGCAGGGTATCCCCGCTGATGATGCAGCCGGGCCGGTCGAAAACCCCGAGGCTTTGCAGCAGGCGATGGGTGAAGCGCGTGACTTTGTTGGTGACGATGCCCCAGGGGAGCCCCCGATGCTCCAATTCGTCCAGTACGGCCTCGATACCCTCAAAATATCGCGTATGCACGGCGATATTGTCCTCATACAGATTCAGCATACGCGCCAGCAGGGCCTGTCCATCCACCGGTCTGGGATCCCGGCTGCGCACGTGGGCCAGCATGGCCTCGGCACCGCCGGAGATCAAGGGGCGCAAGTCGGCCAAGGGCTGCGGAGCGAGGCCCGCTTCGGAGACTGCGGCGTTACAGGCGCGGACCAGGTCCTCGGCGGTATCCAACAGGGTCCCGTCCAGGTCGAAGAGGACGGCCCGGGGTGTCGTTGTTGCCATGGCGTCAATCCGGGCTGCGGGTGAAAGCGGCCAGGTAGTTGACGCCGACATCGGGACCCAGGCTGAACTGGCGGGTGATGGGGTTGTAGCTCACGCCCTCCATGGAGACCAGGTCCAGTCCGCTCTGACGGCCCCAGTGCACCAGTTCCGAAGGCCGGATGAAAGTGGCGTAGTCATGGGTGCCCTTGGGGATCATGCGCAGCAGGTACTCGGCGCCGACGATGGCCAGCAGATAGGCCTTCAGGTTGCGGTTGAGGGTGGAGAAAAACACCATGCCTCCCGGTTTCACCAGGCGCGCGCAGGCATTGACGATCGAGGCGGGGTTGGGCACATGTTCCAGCATTTCCATGCAGGTCACCAGGTCGAACGCGCCGGGTTGCTCGGCGGCCAGCGCCTCGGCGCTGATCTTGCGGTAGGCCACGGGGACGCCGGATTCCAGCCCGTGCAGATCGGCCACGTCCAGCAGGTCGGCGCTCAGGTCGATGCCCAGCACCTCCGCCCCACAGCGGGCCAGCCCTTCACTGAGGATGCCGCCGCCACAGCCCACGTCCACGACCCGTTGGCCCTCCAAGGCTGCCATCGCGCGGATGAATTGAACGCGCAGTGGGTTGACCGCATGCAGGGTCTTGAATTCGCCGTCGGGATCCCACCAGCGCTCGGCCTGGCTGCCGAACTTGTGGATTTCGTGCGCGTGTACGTTTTCGGCGGAAGTCATCGCGTATCAGGCCTCGGTTGCAGTTGCGGCCAACCGCTCGCGCCAGGCGCAGGCCTTGGCGACGATGGCGGACTGGTCCAGGGTGGTAAGTTCACGGTTCTTGAGCAAGCGCCGGCCCGCGACCCAGACGTCACTGACCTGCTGACGGCCCACGGCGTAAACGATATCCGAAATGGGGTCGAACAAGGGCAGGTTTTCCAGTCGCCCCAGGTCGATGGCGGTGATGTCGGCGGATTTGCCAGCCACCAAGGAACCAATCTCGCTCTCCAGCCCCAGGGCTCGGGCACCGGCCAGGGTTGCCATACGCAACGCGACCGGCGCCGGCACGGCCCTGGCATCGCCCGCGAGGCCCTTGGCCAGGAGCGCGGCTGTGCGCATCTCGCCCAGCATGTCCAGGTCATTATTGCTGGCGGCGCCGTCGGTGCCCAAGGCAACATTGATGCCGGCGTCGAGCAGCCTCGCCACCGGGCAGAAGCCGCTGGCCAGCTTCAGGTTGGACTCTGGACAGTGCACCACGTGGGCTCCACTGCGGGCGTAGAGCTCGATTTCGCTATCGGTGAGCTGGGTCATGTGCACGCCGATGAAGCCGGGGCCGAGCAATTCCAACTGGTCGAGCCGTTGCAGAGGACGCATGCCGTGGCTGGCCCGTCCCTGTTCCACCTCGTCGGCGGTTTCGTGCACGTGCATGTGAATGGGGCGCTCCAACTCCGCTGCTAGCACGCGGACGCGCGACAGCGGGCCGTCGGACACGGAGTAGGGCGCATGGGGTGCGAAGAGAGTCTTTATAAGGTTCTGGTGACGCAGCTCATCATGCAGCGCCAGTCCCTGGGACAGGTAGTCGTCGGGCCCGCTGCCGCCGGCGCTGGGAAAATCGACCAGGATCATGCCCACGCTGGCTCGCATGCCGCACTGCAGCGCGAGGCGCGCGGTAACCTGGGGAAAGAAGTACATATCGTTGAAGCAGGTGATTCCGCCGCGCAGCATTTCCGCAATGGCCAACTCGGTCCCGTCGTGCACGAAGGATTCGCCCACCCAGCGGCTTTCCAGGGGCCAGATGTGTTTGTGCAGCCAATCCATCATGGGCATGTCGTCCGCCACGCCCCGCAGGAGCGCCATGGCGGCGTGCGTATGCGCGTTCACCAGGCCGGGTATGAGCGCGTGTTGCGGCAGGTCTGTATGGGTGCCGGGCTGATAGCGGTTCAAGGCGTCTGCGGTGGGCAGAACCTCGAGGATTTGGCCGTTGCGGATGGCCACGGCGTGATGGTCCAGCACCACGCCTTCCGGTTCTACCGGTATCACCCAGCGGGCACTGATCAGCGAGTCGATGCGCATTCGTCGTTAGAAACCTAGCGTAAGCCTAGACTTTATCACGTCAGCACCCCTTTTTGCATCCGCCTCGAGAGGCTCTGCGCAGGCCTCCTGGGAAAGGCTCTCGTCCCCACTGCGTATGACAGTTGAGGTTATCCCTATCGAATCCAGCCTGACGGCCTAGTCAATCACATGGATCGTCGAAAGGCCCGATGAAATGGTAGCGTAAGGCGGTGAAGTAATTAGAGTGAAATTTATGGGATATTCAGCAGGAGCTATGGCATATCCCCTAGTGAATTTCCGCAAAGCTTCAGTATCCTCGCCTTATGTTCTTCATTTTGAATGAAGGTTTTTCTGAAAATCCATCGGCATGACGCTTGCTTATGTTATCGAGTTGGGTTGCGCTCAGCTGTGACCCGATATATCCGGTATATGCTTCGCCCCTGACATAGAGTATGGGACGAGTGTACTTTGACTTTTCGATAATTATAGGGAGTTCTAGATGAAAGCTAGCATTATGTTTCGCATGCTGTGGATTGCCATTTTTGCGCTGATCGCAAATGTGAGTTTCGCAGGTGGCCGTTACGCTGATCCGCCGATGAACCTGGGCGAAGTCTACAAGGCCACCCAGACCGCTCTTGAAGCTGCAAAGGCCGGCAATAAGGACGCTGCTTTGGAATCCGCCAACCAGGGCCGTAAACTGGCGGTGGCCTCGTTCAAGGAAAAGAGCACCATGCCCATGCAGATCGCGTCCAGCTATCTCAAAGAAGCGGTCGCGCTCCTAGAGGCCGGTAACATGGGTGAAGCCATTCCGAAATTGGAGCACGTCATCACGAAGTGCGGTGAGGAAATCGACTACTACAAGAAAGATGGCAAGATGTAATCGATTTCCAGGGACATAAACGGGGTAACGAGAGCCAAGACAGGTTTTCACTAAGCTATTTCCGTTGCTTGTATCCAGACCTCGATCTATTGATCGAGGTCAATCCCGGTCTGTTTCGATACTGTCAGATGACGCGGGCTTTCCGTTGCCGCCCTCGATTTCATGGGGGGCTGTGGATTACGTTCGTGTTCCGCCTAATTCAACTTAAACTAAGTAACCATAATCCGGGAACATTTTTCCGGTGAGGGTTTTTATGTCACATGCCACACGCATTATTGTTTGTATTGCCGTCTTCCTCGCTTTATCGGGATGCGGCAAGGAAGGGCCTTTCGGTAATACTCCGGGCCCGAAGAAGCCCGACTGGATGACGCACTGAGCTGCGTTTCAAAGATTTTTATAAGGGTGGATTGGCGCGACGGCTCCCGGACTTGGCCGAAGTATGGGGAGCCGAGCGACCATAGCGCGCTTATCTATGTGCGTATCCGGATTGGCCGGGTCGCTGAATTCGAACCCAATTCTAAGACGTGAGGCAGAAGCCTTGTCCTGCCGCGAGCGACCCCTCCCGTGGCGAAGGAGTCCAGTATTTGGCCGTGGAATCGGTCCATCCTGAGTCCGCATCGGTAGGTGTTTATCTCTGCTACTCTCCCAGTGGCGCGCAGGTTTTCCGGCCAAAGTCTGGGATTGCGCGAGTGATCCTGACTTCAGCCTGGGGGACCGACGGGCTAAGCCACATCGGCCTCGCCCTTGATCTTGAGGGGCATTGCGGCGGCAGTCCGCAATTGTAGTATGGTTCAGCGCACGCCCAGGGCGCGCTGCAGATTGGCCTTGTTCTGCTGCATGACACTGAGGAAATCACCGTCTTCAGGCCGGTTGGCGCAGGGGTCGAACACCACGCTCTGCACGCCGGTCTCTTTCAGGCGCTTGGCAATATCCGCGTTTGGTTGCGCCTCCCATAGCATCCATTGAGCCTGGCGTTCCCGGTTGAGGCTTTCCAAAGCCTGCCATTCGCCTGCTGGAGGCATTTCATCGGGTTCCCAATGCACGCTCTCCAGGTTCAGGCCATAGCGCCGCGCCAGATACTGATACACCGGATGAGAACCGAGCAGTGCAATGCCCGGTTTGGCGGAAGCGAGGGACTTGAGTTCGGAGTCGAGTTTCTCGAGGTCGGTCCGCAAGCTGGCGAAGTTGCCCATAATCTGGCTTTTCAATTCTGGCCGCTTTCGCGCAAAGGCCTGCGCGATGGCCTCCGCCTGTTTGACTGCTTGAGTGAGGTCCAGCCAGGTGGTGAAGGCGGTGCCGGCGTGGGAGTGCGTGCCAGCAGGGCCGTGGCTGTGGGTGACAGCATTGGCGATGACGATGAAGTCCTGCTTAAAGGCAGCCGACGTGTCTACCGTTTTAAGTCTCGGCAAGGACACGCGCGCCAGCCACTTTTCGTAGTCTGCGCCGTTTAGCAGGATCAGGTCGGCACGTTGCATGTCCCCGATGTCCCGCGGCGAAGGCTTCCAGAAGGCGGGGTCTTCTCCGGCCGGAACCGGCATGGAGACGGTCGCGCGAGTCCCGGCGATGCGTTCGGCGAAATAGGCCAGCGGGTAGTTGGATGCGATGATCCTGAGCCGGCTCGAGGTGTCGAGATCCGCATGAGCGGCCGTCGTCAGCGCCAGGCAGATCAGCCAGAGACAATGCTTGAACGTTGGATGTTTGAACAAGGGGGGCTCCTTCAGGAAATGACAAGGTGCTGAACGAGGGGTTCGGCATAGGTGCGCACGAGCTGGACCAAGGCCAGGCAGATCAGTCCGGCGAATCCGGCCAACAGGATGCATTCCGCGGCTACGAGACGCGCCACGGTGCTGCGGCTGCAGCCCATCAGGAAAATGGTGTGCAGTTCGCGCTCCCTCAGCCTCAAGGACAAAGTAAATACCAGGCCCACGGCCAGCAAAGCGGCGCTTCCCACCCAGAGCAGGACGGCGTCCAGCAGATCTCCCACCTTGAACACGTTTTGCAGCAGGCCCTGCGCAATCTGCGGAGGCTGGACGATTTGCGCAGGGTCATCCGGTGACAGGTAGCGGCCCTGTAAGAGGGTGGCGGCGCGCCGATCGTGGGGGAGGGCGATCACGGCGCTGATGGGGTAGGTCAGGGGATCGCCATGGAAGTGGAAACTTTCGACGTTTTCCGGCGTGATCTCTGTGTAGGTCACCAGACGCGGGTCGGCGACCACATTCGACGGACTGCCAGCGGTGGCCTGGGCTTCGTGGCCGTGTCCGAGTCCCTCGATGATCCAGGCGGTCTGCAGGTCGATGAACACGGCCGCATCATCCGGCGAATGATTTCTGGCGAGGATGCCAGCGACGTGCAGCTTCAAGGGATACACGCCGGCCAGGTCCAGCATGTTCTCCGGGGTGGTGAGCAGGTTGTCGCCGGGTTTGAGATGCAGTGCGGCGGCAGCATCGGCGCCGATCACACACTCGCCCAGCAGGGCGAAGGTCCGGCCTTGTTGGGGCTCGAGGCCACGGAATTCAAGATAGTCCAGGGTAACGCCTACCAAGGGGTGGCCCTGGATACGGAACCGGGCATAGATCGGCAAGGGGTCTGCCCAGCCGCTGTCGGCGATGCGCTCCACTTCCGCCATGCGTGTGGCCGGTGGCGGCACCGTGTTGAAGTACAAGGCGGCCAGGGTCAGGTCAACGGCGCTGCCTCGCGCGCCGATAAGTAAAGGCGTTGACTCGGCGCGCGCCAGCATCTGCCGCTCACCGGCATCCATGAGTGAGTGCAGCGCCATGGGTAAACTGCCGATCAGACTGAGGCAAATGACCAAAATCCAGGTACGCCCCGTGTGGTGGCGCAAATAGCGCCATGCCAGGTAGAAATCGTGGCGCATTTGCTAGTGCAGGGCGGAGAAGTCGATGACGCGGTCAAAGCGCGGCAGCAGTTCGTGGTCGTGGGTCACGGCGATGAGGCCGGCGCCCTGCGCGTCCGTGGCACGGAAGAGCAGGTCGAGAATGCGTTGCTTGTTAACAGGATCGAGGTTGCCGGTGGCTTCATCGGCCAGCAACAGCTTAGGTTTGGGCAACAGGGCCCGGCACACGGCGGCGCGTTGGCGTTCGCCCTGGGATAATTCGCTGGGCATGTGCTCGAGTTTCCCACCCAGGCCGACATCATCCGCCAGTAGCCGCGCGCGCTGGCGTACGTCCGCGCTGAGTTTCAGAACATGGTTGATGCGGTAGGTATGAAGGATGTTGTCCAGGACGTTTAGATAATCCAGCAGTTCCAGTTCCTGGAATACGAATCCGATCCGGCTCACACGGAAGTTGCGCCGAGCGCCGTCGTCCATGTCCTGAAGGTGGGCACCATCCACGCTCAAGCTGCCACTCTGTGCCGGGATGATGCCGGCGATGAGCTTGAGCAGGGTGCTCTTGCCGCTGCCGCTGGGCCCGATGATGGCGACCTTCGCCTGAGGCTCGATGGTAAGTGAAGTCACGTCCATTCGGAATTCGCTACCTGGATAGCTGAAGTGCAGATTGCGTATGTGGATCATGAGGCGGGGCCGGAGCCCAAGTCCTGTCCGTCGAGAAAATCCATGGCGGTGATGCGCACGCGCTGATCAGGGGCGACCTGCAGCTTAAGGCGGGCGCGGTAGCGATTGTGGCGTGGATGGGAATGCCCCCAATGCGAAACGCTGCCATGGGCGACCCATTCCGCCTCCAGTTCTGCGGTGGCCGGTGTCTCCGTGGGCATCAGTTGCAGATGCTCGATTTCGACCCGATCCACTTTGCCCAGGCCGCCGATGCCCTGCGAATGCCTGAGCAGGCTGCGGCGCTGCTGAAGATAGGTTTCTTCCAGGAGTTGACCGTCAAGGCTGCGGGCAAGCCGGTCGTAGACGGCTTCTTCATCCCGTAGTTGAAATCCCCGGTAGGCATTGTGCAGCATGGGTGCTAGCACGGCGCGTAACCGGGTTTCGTCCAGCAAGCCGGAGCCGTCGCCTCCCTGCTGCTGCCGGATGCCTGGGTGGCAGCTCAGGGCCGTGCCAAGCGCTAATGCGCCGGCAAGGGTCAAGCCGGCGAAACGCCGTCTGGGGTTCAGCAGCCAGATAAACCAGACACCAACTGGCAGCAACAGTGCCAGCAAAGTGGACAGTCGCCGCTCGGAATCCGGAGCGGGCTGTGCTGCGCTTGCCAGCGTGAAGGGCTCTGAGTCGGCAGGAGCAGCCGCTTCGCTGGCCAAAGGCTCGAATCCATCCTCGTGCGCCCAGTCCATCCGTGGCTGTGCAGGCGTTACATAGGCATCAAAGCTCTCGGTGCCTTGGAGAACGCTGACGGGCCAGGGGGCTGCGTCTGGCGGGAACAGGTCCCAGGTCAGAGAGAGAGTAGTGGCCGGTTGTTCCGTAAAGTAGGCGAGCACGACGCCCACCAGGGCCGCCGTGGTGTCGACCGGTCCTGGCGGCAGGGGTTGAACGCCCGTGCGGGTGAAGCCGACGAACTGCACCTGTTCCGACTCGGCCAGCCGTTCCTGGCCATCCACCTCCAGTCGCAACTGCCTCTTGACCAGATTGGCGATGGCTTCGGATAGTCGGGATTGGTCGTCCTCTGATAAGGTTTTGGGCTTCATGAGATCGGCGGGAAGCCAGCGCTTCAGGTCCGTGAGGCGCAGCAATAGTTCGTGCCGCACTTCCAGCGGCTCCACATACAGGAAAGAACGTGGTTGGGCATGCCGGCGAACCAAGCCCGGATCGTCGAATCCGGATTTCCAGGGATCTTCCGTGTCCAGATGGGCGCGCAGGTTTCCTGAGAGCGGCGCCAGGTCTGCCAAGGGGACGCCACGGTCGAGGACCACCAGGCCGATTCGGTTCTCCAGGCCTGCGGCAGGCGCCAGCGTGAATCCGGAGACCGCGCCGGCTGGCGTGAGCACACGTGTTATTTCAACGAATTCCACCGGCGTACCGTTCGCGTCGGGCACGGCCTCTTTGGTGACTCGCGGTTGCAACTCCTGCAAGGGCGCGCCGTGGTCCGCCCTTATCCGCATGAGCCTGCGTGAAAGCGCTTCCGGGGTAACATCCCGCTCCTTACCCAGGCGTTGTGCCAGTTCGGGGAGCATTTTGAGTGGGATGCGGAGAGTCAGCGTGAAGACGCCGGGTTGAACCGCCAGTTCCGCCAGCACCGTGTAGTTGGAGAACCCGGCCCAGTCGGCGGCAAGCGGCGGCGCCATTGCCGCAACGGCGGCCAGAAGCCATCCTTGCAGGAGTTTATGCATCTGGGCCGCCACGCGGGCTATTGGCGTCAGGCTCTCTTCAAGCCGGTGGATAGCGCAGCGCATCAGCCTCAGCCGCCTTGGGGCGGCGATAGGCGCGCCAGGTGCGAAAGCCGATGAGGGCCATGGTGCCGAAGAAGGCGATGGTGATGAAGGCCGTCAACTTGCCCATCCAGTCGGTGGATTTGCTCGGGCTTGGCAGACCCACGCTGAAAGGAATCCGTAGCCGGTCGTCCTCGGTGATGGCGTCTTCGCCGATGCTAGCGATGAGCGCGTAATGTCCCGGTTTGGTGATGTCGACTTGAGTGTCCGCGGTGCCGTTCTTGTAGATCTTGGCCGGAACTTCGGCCAGGGTGGCGATCTCGCGGGTAGGAGTGCCGTCCACTCCGAACTCCTCTTCAACCACCCGCAGTGAGATGGGCGTGGAACGCACGTCGCGGTCCAGCAGGTCCATGGTCAAATAGGTCTTTCCGATCTGAGGCACTTCCTGGCAGTACTTCTCGAAGGGGGTGGCCTCGTTCTTGAACGTGCCGGGCTGCAGGGCAGTGAAATGTATGACGTAAAAATCGTTTGCAATCAAACAGTTCATGTTTGATCCAGAGTACGACTGGCGCCCGTTCAAGGGATCTCGCGGCGCGTTGGCCCCCAGTGCGGGACCTCCCAGGAGGCCCGCCAGCAGGGTGACGGACAGAAAACAGGCCAGACGGGCTGGTGCGCGGTCGAATTTGCTCATGGTAATTCCCTCATTGTTTGCCTTGTACTTGGAAGTAGTACTTTCCACTGACTACATGCCCGTCCGCCGACAGTACCCGGTAGCGCACCATGTACCGTCCCGGAGGGAGTTTTTCCACCGTTGCGCGCAAATGCGAGCGATCGGTGAAATCCAGTTTGGCGTCGTGCTTGTCGACGCGCTTGCCCGCCTCGTCCACCACGGCCAGGGCCAGGTATTCTTCACCGACGCCATCGTTGAAGATCAGTAGGACTTCTTCAGGCGCATCGCTGATCACGGACTCTTTCTCGGGATTCGCCTTGACCAGGATCGCATGGGCGAGCAGATGCGGGAGTGCGATGGCTGTCAGGGCAAAAGGGTTGGTCTCGCGGTTCTGCGCCGCTTGCGCCGTGCCCGTGGTGAGCCACTCTTCCGTGGTTTGGGTCGGTGTGACCGGAAAAGCGCCTGCCCCAGGGGAACTCAATGTGAGGCCGAGGAGGGTGAATCGGCATAGCGGGCCAAACGACAAATGCTGTGTCATGAAATCATGAGTCCAAAGAGTGCATGGTGAGTGTGCGGCCGCCGCCCGGTGCGCGCTCAGTCCAGAATGCGCGGAATCCGAAGGGCGTTGCCACGATACGGGGGTGATCAGCCGACTCAGGGCCCTTGGTCAGGGCCTTTGCCTGAGACCACGTTTTGCCGCCATCCTTGGACTGGCGCACATGAATCAGGCCTTTCCCGCCTGTCGTGATGCTGTAAACCACAGCGATGTGTCTCGCGGACAGGGCGGCGATGTCGGCTTCGCGGCTGCTGCTGTCACCCAGCCGGAAAGGGGGTAACCAGGATGCGCCCAGGTCCGACGACTTCAGGTAATACAAGCCCGGGGCAGACTCGATCCCGGTCCAGACCACGCTGTGGAGTTGGGCGGCGTTCTTGCGGATGGCGCTGGCGAAACCGCCGCCGCAGTGCGGGCAGCCGGCGAAATGCCATTTGAAATCGCCGACGCTACCCAGGTCTTTCCAGGAGCCTGCCTTGTTACGGACGGCGAGGCGCATGTCGTGCGGCTCATCGTCGCGATAAAGGACTGCCACTGAGCGATCGGGCATTATGCCGATGCGATTCCAGCAGCAGGTGCAGACCACGCCGTCGATGGTGGTCTGCTGCGACCAGCGACGTCCCCCATCGGTGGAATTGAGATAACGCAAGCCTTGGGCGTTGCCATTCTCCTCGCGGTCGTCCAGCCAGACCAGGTGAAATGTCCCGCTTGCGTCGGCCACCAGATCCGGATAGGACTGATTGTTGGTGGGATCGTCGATGTCAGGCAGGAGGGATTGAGTCCAGGTGTGGCCGTTGTCGCCCGAGCGTGCGAGGCGCAGGGGGCCGCCGGTGGGGAATTGCCCGCGCTGCTGCCAGGCCACTACCAGATGCGGGCCACTCGCGGCCACCTGGGCGTCGTTGCCACGTCGGGAAACGATGGGAGGATCAGATTCTGCCGTAACGAATGCTGGCTTACTCCAACTCCGTCCTCCGTCACTGGAAGCCAGGTAGGCCAGCATCGGGTTGGCGTGACCAGTGAAACGGCCTGCCACCAAGGCGTGGAGTTTATTTGCCTCGTTGTAGATGTCCAGGCTGTGCACATCCACAAGTCCCTCGATGGCAGGAACATTCGGCAATCCACCGTTTTGATCTTGGGCGACTCGGGATGCGCCCGTGGCAATGGCGGGTACGACCAATATCAGCAGTTGCAGGACGCGGGAGAGCAGCCGCGCGCCATCGAGTGAGCGCGTCGACCCGCCGGTAATACGTGGACGGTGGGATGGTTGGAGCAACCGTAATAACCTCTGATTCTGTGCCTTATTGCTTTTTTCTTATGGACGGCCTTCTTTACATGGAATCCGTCTCGGCGGAGTGCATGCAGTGACGCAGGCCGCCTGGTGTTATTTAATCAATCTGCGTGCCAGAAAAAACGCTTGTGAAAACAGTAAGGTAAGAGAGGTGTAGGATTCTCAATATGGCAATTAACGGAAGCGCTGGGGGAAATGACGCGGGGCTGGTCTTGGCCTGCGTGCTGGTGGACAGTGCAAGGATGGGCTGGAGTGTCGGCCCGGTGATTGAAGGTGGAGTCTGAGTTTATCCGGTCGCGGGTGTCGTGCCCCGTCATTCCGAGGATAGCAGGGGACTGATGGTTGGTTTCGGCGTATCAGCCTGGAGAGATGCCGGCCTCGCCTAGCAGGCAATGGCACCTTCTATGCTTGTTAACTCTGGCATATCCGGTTTTCGCCGGCAGTCGGGTATCACGGGCAGGCGAGGTTGACTCTCCTCCACGAACCTCATGGCCTACTCGTGCGCTTCTCAATTTGTTGCCACCAGCGTTCGACAGCCGGCGCTTTTTTTAAGACTCTGCGGTTTTGGATCTTGAAACGAGGGTCACGCCCCAATCACACAGTGCCTTTACTACAGCAGATTCAAGGTCGTG
Organism: Methyloterricola oryzae; assembly: GCF_000934725.1. Classification (NCBI taxonomy): domain Bacteria; kingdom Pseudomonadati; phylum Pseudomonadota; class Gammaproteobacteria; order Methylococcales; family Methylococcaceae; genus Methyloterricola; species Methyloterricola oryzae. The sequence continues at coordinate 100,058 of NZ_JYNS01000008.1, read as the reverse complement.
CAGCCGGTCCTGTATCGTGTCCGTGAGTTCCATGCCGAATTCAACGCGTTCCGGTACCATCCCGCAAATCATTAAGTGGGGTGGGTGCATTCCCTGCAGCTGGCTAATGGCTAGTACCTCCTGAAAATTGATCTGATGCATGGACAATTTTTGGGTCAGACACTGTGGTACATCGTCGCCTTCGAGGCTGACCACAGTCCCGGGCGGGGCACCGGTCTGTGTCGCATCGATTGCCAGCAAATGAGTGATTCCGCCCATGTGAGACAAGAGCTGCAGGCCCATGACCCCGCCATCCAAGCAGATCAGGTTGGATGGGAGATCGTAGTTTTGGAGAATTCTCTCGAGCACACGGATACCGAGTCCATCATCGCCCATCAAGACGTTGCCCAGGCCCAGGAGTAATACCGTCTTTTCAGTTTCCGTGTGCACCGAACAGAACCTGGGCTGTTAGCGGCCTCGGTGCCCGGGCGGAAGTGCGCCGCCCGCGGTCCCGCCTATTTGCTTGGCAGTCGCTTTTGCCCCGTGGCTTTGGCATAGAGCCAGGCAATCAGTTTGATCACGCGACTTATGAGGTCTGACACGATATTCAGGATTTCCGCCACCGCTTCCGCCGTGGTCTTGCCCTTGAATCGTTGGCCCGCGTAGCGCATAGCCATGGGCGTGCCGAACAGGCCAAGCACCAGGCCGAGAACCAGCGAGCCGGACAGCAGTGTTGTACCTTGTGCCGACTCCCCTGTTACGGACGGCGCCGGGGTCGATGAGGCATCGGAACCCTTGACGGACAGCGCTCCCGCCGCGACGGTAGCTGGTGCCGGGCCGGGGCCATAGTAATCAGGTATGGCAGGGTCGGTCAGGCCTGGAATACTCGGAAACGTGCCGCTGCCGTTGCCCACGATAAGTTCTCCCTTCATGCCCTTTTCCATGTGCTGGGCAATGTCGCAATGGACCAAGTAGGTCTTGTCCTCCTTCGGAAGGATCAAGGTGCCCGTCACTTTGCCGGGGCCGGTCACTTCCAAGTGGAACATGCCCTTGTCGTACATGTACTTGGGGAGCCCATGCATCATCCATTGATGGCGGATGTTGTCTTCGTTGACGAACGTGATGGTCAACCGGGTGCAGGGCTTGAAACGCCACTCCTGGGTATCGAAGGCGAACATGGTACCCGGAAACTTTTGGGAATACTTGTGACCACCATGCACGGTGATGTGCGCATCTTCGGAAATCTTGTCGCATCCGCCCGGCAGCTTGTCCTTGTTTTGTCCCATGACCATGCCACCGTCCATGTCCATCAGGTGACCGTCGCCGTGATCCATCATCATGTTGTGGTCAACAATCTTGGACTCCGCGGCGCCCGTCATGGATGCCGGAAGACTCAACGCCAATGCAATAAGCAAGCTTTTCATCTTCGTCACAGCCTCATTTCATCCGCTTCAACCGGGCGACCGCATCATGGGCCAGCGGAATGAAGAAATTACGCTTCAGGTAGAAGAAATAGCCTAAGACTCCAAGCAAAATTCCCGTCAGCAGATTCCCAAAGCTGGCAGAACCGTTCGGCGAGCTGGCTGCCTGCGCACTTTGATTCGCCTGTGCTTGGGATGGTGCCGGGGCAACTGTCTGGCTGCTCGCAGCGGCCGTTGCCGGCAATCCCAGGGCGCCCCAGTCGCCGGCGAAGTTCTGCCAGATGGGGACTTTGCGCTCCCAGAATTGCTTGGTGAAATAAGGAGTCAAGTCCATGCCGTGCGTTTTCGGGGTGCCTTTTTCGTCCAGGTATTCCTTGTAGACGATGACGCTGATGCTTCCACCTTCACCGACGCCGTCGGTTGTGAACGCCTTCTCGACGTGGTCGTGAAACATCCAGATTCCGGATCCGAAGCTGTGCAGCCCGTCGTTGGTGGTGTTCAGTTCCAGGTCGAGGCGTTGGGCCGGCGCAATGGAATACACATCACGGGTTACCCTCGCGGCCGGGTTATGCTCCACGCCATCGTAGTGGGTTTCCGTTGCCTTGTGGCCATGGGTGTGTAAGGCCAGGAGTTCCGTATGACCATTCAGCACCCGCATCTTGATCTTCTGGTTGGGCTCCACAACCATGATGGATTCGCGCAAGGTGTAGGGAAACGCGCGTCCGTTCAAAATGAAGTAATCGTCTGTCGCGTCGGTGATGTCGTATTCCTGATTCATGGCCCGCGCGATCAGACGCGGATCGTTGGCGGCCTGAATCATGCGGTGCAATTCTTTGTCCACCGACTGGAAGTGCAAGTCGTATTCGCGGTCGTATTTTTCACGGACGGCTTTGGAGGGCGAGCGCACCTGGCCATTGCCCACGTTGAAAGTCTGCACCCAATTGTTGGGCCTATTTTCCTCGACTACAAACATTCCCGCGAGGCCCATGGGAATATGGGTATGCGGCTGCACATGGCAGTGATAATACATCGTGCCCGGCTGCCTGGGTTTGATGACGTAGGTCTTGCTCTCGCCGGGCATGATATCCATGTGGCTGGTCTGGCCTACGCCATCGTTACCTTCGCCACTGTGGTCGCGGAAGGGATGGTCGACGCCGTGCAGGTGTATGGAATGCGGGAAATAGTGCGTGTTTTCCACCACCAGCCACACGATGTCACCCTGCTCGACGCGGATGGTCGGGGACGGCATGCGCAGCAAGGCGTTGGCCTCTGCGCTGGCGAAACTCTTGGTGGACATGTCGCGCGTTTTGGGCGCAAACACCCAGAAGCCCGGTCTGATACCGGGGGCGATGTCAAAGGTCGGCACCACGCCCGCGAAGTCTGGCGAGTGGCCGTTGATCTCCATGATCTCCAGCTTGATGATGATATGGTCAGGATCGCCGTCGCCGTCCATGTCATTGGACATGGTGATTGCGTCCGCGGCCAGATTCGTGTCCATCAGCGTTTGCATGGAGACGTTGTTGGTCCCCTTCACGAACACCGCGATGTCTGCGGGATTGTCGGGGTTGCAGACGCGTTCCTCTTGAATCGTGACACCTTCCAGCGTCTGGGAGTCGCGCCATTCCGGCGGCACGCCGCTATTGCAGAAGGGTTCGGCGTCAGCCAGGGGTACTTTTTCAGTAGGCGGGGGCGTGGTTACGGCGCCAGCCGCGAAGGACATCAATAATGCGCAACTTAACAGCGATCTGAGGGGTATTCTGAGCATCTGAACTTCTGCCATAGGGTCGCGGTCACCGACTGGATACAAGAAAGCGGCCGCGGGCTTGCCGCGGCCGCCTCCACAGCCGCCGTCAGGCTGATTTTTTCTTGAGCAGGCCGTCGATGAGGGCTTTGAACTGGGCGTTAGACAGGTAAAAGATGTAGCCGCCCGCCACCAGGATCACCATGAGGATGATGATTGCGTTGGTGGACAGTCCACCGCCACTCACGTTGGTGCCTACCTTGAACGGAACGTGGGCATCCACTTTCTGACCTTCGTTGATCAAAGTCACGTGCGCCAAGTACTTGCTGGGTTCCGTGAAGTTGAGATTGATGTTGAAGGTTCCAGAGGGATGCGTCGAGGGCTCCTGATAGTAAACGCGGGTCCCTTCGGGTTCCTTGGTGACTTCCAACTCGACCGTCATGGCGCGCAGGGCTTTTCCCTCGTAGTCGAATACGAGAGTGCTGGGGCCGAGTTCCGGTATCGCGTCGCAGTATTCGGTGGTGCCGGTCAATTGGGGCTGGTAAGCGGTAAAATGCACCAAGTGGGGGCCCACGAAGATTCGACATTGGTCGGTGTCGACGCTAGCTCCGCCATGAGCCCATGAACTGGACGTTGGGAGCAAGGCCGATAGAACGATGGCTAGCGTTGCAACCCAGCTTCTGACAAAGGTTAGATTACGCATATCTCTTCCCTCATTATTTTTGGTTTATGTAATATCGTTATGACTCTCGGGACGAGCAAACTGAAAGATCCGTGGCACGCCGTCAAGGTGCACGGCGGATTTCCGAGAACGGAACCGTTTGGAAGCCTGGATCGAACATAAGCAGCCTATCATAGGCCGCTCGGTTGATAAAGATTTCAATAGCCCTGCCTCTTTCTTTCCAACGCGCATTTCGCCCATCCAAATTTCAAAGCGTGTGACAGGCAAAGCTCTATAAAGTTCGGACTCACCGGTCACTTTGTCTGTAGGCCTCGGCGGCACACGCCACGAACTCGTGCATTGCCTTTTGCTTGCGCGTTCGGTGAACTCGCGACCAGACCTTCTTATCGATTTCACAGAAGTCAAGTTCAGAAAGTCGACCTAAGAGCCGCATGCTTCAGTGTCCGCTGCTGCTTCAGGTTCTATGGGTCGTAATTTAAGCAAAGCCCAAACTAGGCTTGCCTAAATCCTGGATAGTAAGTCTTATAAGATTCCTATTGGCTCTTTTGGAGACCTATTTCGAAGATCTTGTCACGAAGCTGAAAAAATTTATAGGTTGGTTTTTTTAGAGATTGATGAGGGCTCTTAATAAATGATTTTTTAGGCCTTAAATTGTTTGTGTTATTTGGAAGTTATAGTGATATTTTTGTTAGGCTAAGTAATCAAGTGTCACGACAATTTAGTGGTTCCATGGTGCCTTGATTGCAGTACGTGTGGCATATCGAAAAGCTCAATTAACCCATTCTTCTCTGTTTGTCGGATTTAATCGGACCGCGAGGACTGCGCGAGGACAGCTAAACCAAGACTTAGAGCAAGGAGTCTTGGTAGGTAAAAAGCGGACTAGCAAAATAGATATTTCCCATCCCCTCATTTTCCGGCCTCACTAATTTGATCTAGGTCAAAGGTTGTGCGGTTGTGATATCAATTCAGCGAAATGTATTTCGTTGAAATCTAAAGAACCTTTGATATTCATAAACTTAAGTGATGCTTAAGCTCTCTGAAGGTCGGTCTAAAGTCCGAAAGCTACTGGCCGATTTCTCCGGTATCTGTTTTTGTGAAGTCCCCCGCTTAATTTGCGTGTTCGCCGGCTAATCTCATTCACAAAGTGATTTTACTTGGGTAGCTCAGTTTAAGGCTGCATGGATTTCCGTTTTAACATCATCTTTTAGTTAGGGCAAGCCTCTATATATCGATAAAGGGGAGGAGATATTTTATGGGTCGGTTAGAAGATATTCCGGTTCGTGTCGAAAGCGTAAAGTGTGGCTTTGGTCCTTCGGGCCTGCCTAATCGAGATGCGGTCCTGGCTCTCCTCAATGAGATCGATGCGAAGCTGTCGTCCTTCATCGATAAAGGCGAAGAGTCAACCCTAGATTTGAGGATGTTGGTTCGTTCCTCACCAGATATTTCACTCATACACAGCATTCTCGGTCGCGGCGAAGTTGCCGCAGTTGTTACCACCTCTGGCAATTCTGAAATCACCGAGACTTCCGTTCCATGCCTGTGGTGGGTCATCCACTACGATGTCAACAATCATGTACTCGGCACATTTCTCGAGATTGCTGAAATACCTAATCTACTGCGCTCAGATAGAGGGTCCGTGGCGCACGGGCTAGCCCTTCTGCGCGCCCGCGGCGCGGACCTGATTATGCCGGTTCGACCAACCTCCATGCCTTGACCTGTTGGGAGTGGAACATGAACACGCAACAAACATTACTGGAAGCGCTGATGGAACGCGGTGTCTCGCGGCGCTCGTTTCTAAAATTCGCTGGAGTCACCGCTTCGGCGCTCGCGTTGTCCAGTCAGCAAGCACGGGTATTCGCCGACGCCTTGGCTAACGTTCGCAGGCCAACCGTGATCTGGCTGTCGTTCCAGCAGTGCACTGGGTGCTCCGAGTCCATTCTTCGCTCTTTTGATCCGTCGATTGAAACATTGGTGCTTGACGTTATTTCCCTCGATTACCACGAAACTTTGCAAGTGGCGGCGGGGGAGTTCGCGGAAAAGGCGCGCAAGGATGCGATGGCAGCGGCCTATGGTCAGTATGTTCTGATCGTAGATGGCGCGATTCCGACGGGAGAGTCCGAATTTTGGTCCTGTGCAGCCGGAAATTCGAATTTGGCGACTCTGAACGAGGCGGTTAGCGGCGCAGCCTTGGTGGTTGCCCTGGGAACCTGCGCGGCTTACGGCGGAATTCCGGCAGCTTATCCCAATCCGACGCACGCAGCGGGTTACGCTGATCTGGTGGCACAAGGTTTGGTGCGCCCGAGCGGCGAAGGAAGGCTGCCGCCGTTTGTCAACATTGCTGGCTGCCCACCCATGGCGTCGGTCATCACGGGAACCATTGCTTATTACCTAGTGCATGGGATTCCGCAACTCGATGCCTATTTCCGGCCCGTGGTTTTTTACGGGCAGACGGTACATGACAGTTGCCCGCGGCTCTCGCATTTCATCGCGGGGAACTTTGCCAACAGCTACGGTGACGAAGGGGCCCGCCAAGGCTATTGCCTGATCGGACTCGGATGCAAGGGGCCGGAAACGTTCAATGCGTGCACGGCTCTGGGGTGGAATCGAGATCCCTCGACGAACGAACCGAAGTATTCGCCCACGCTCGTAGGACACGGCTGCATAGGTTGTTCCGAGCCCCAGTTCTGGGACAAGGGGTTTGATCCGATCACAAAAACGTTCCGTAGCAGCTTCTACTACTAAGCCGGTCCGTCCGCCCTAGGACGGCGAGAAGCGCCCGGTCTGAAACGAATCAAGGAGCACGAGTCATGAGTAAGGTAATCGTGGACCCGGTGACCCGAATTGAAGGGCACCTGCATATTGAAACTGATGTCGCATCAGATGGCACTGTGACCGGTGCTTACAGCAGCGGCACGATGTTCCGTGGCATCGAGGAAATTCTAAAAGGCCGAGACCCCCGCGACGCCTGGGCAATCACTCAGCGGATCTGTGGTGTATGCACCGTCGTGCACGCCATGGCCTCAATTCGATCCGTCGAGCATGCATTGCACTATCGCATCCCAAAAAACGCAAGGCTCATTCGAAACATATTGAGCGGCGTCCAGATGGTGCAAGACCAAGTGGTTCATTTCTACCAACTGACATCGCCGGATTGGATGGACGTAACTTCGGCACTCAAGGCAGACCCACAGAAAACAGCGGATTTGCAACGTTGCCTATCCGGCTGGGATAAAAACTCCCCCGACTATTTTCGTGCCGTCAAGGACAAGCTGTCCACTTTCGTATCTTCCGGGCAGTTGGGTATTTTTGGGAACGCTTATTGGGGACATCCGGGTTACAAGCTTCCGCCCGAACTCAACCTGATGTTGTTCACGCATTACCTGGAAGCCCTGGACTGGCAGCGCCGGATGGTAAAGATCCATGCTATTTTCGGCGGCCGCAATCCCCACCCCAATTTCCTAGTCGGTGGTGTGCCTTGTGCGATCAGCACAGATGAGACGGGTCTTTTGCTAAATGGGAACACGTCTTCCGATCCCAATGGTTTTGAGGTCGTGCGGCAGACTCTCAAGGAAATGACGGATTTTGTCGACAAGGTTCATTTGCCTGACATGCTGGCTATGGCGCGGTTCTATCCCGAGTGGTTTACCCTGGGAGAGGGTCTGGGGAACTTTCTTAGCTTCGGCGACTACCCGCAAGACGATAATCCGTCCTGGGGCGCGCTGGCGCCAAAACTTGCGATACCCAGCGGCGCCATACTTTGGCCGAAAGACAGCACAGGCAGGCGGCTGCCTCTGTCGCGTTTTCGATTGGCGGATGCGGTCTATCCCATCGATCTTTCGAACCCTTCTGAAATCCAAGAATTCGTTGCGAAATCTTGGTTCAACTATACGCTTGCCGGTAAGTCGGCAGGACTGCATCCCTTCGATGGCGAAACCGTTCCCGCGTACACCGGGCCGACTCGTGCGTACGCGCCGCATGTCCCGGTATGCGAGGGCGGCGAACTGTTATTCGACCCGGCGCGCGGACCTGAGTATTCGTGGCTCAAGACGCCTCGTTGGAAAGGCAATGCCATGGAAGTCGGACCCCTTGCGCGAGTGATGGTGCTTTATGCGAAGGGCGATCCGGCGACACAAGCCCTCGTTAACGATAGCCTCGGACAGATCAAGCAACCCCTCAGCGGCATGTTTTCGACCATGGGAAGGCTGCTGGCGGAAGCACTCGATACCAAGATAATTGGCGATATGACCAAGGTCTGGTTCGAGGAACTCATGGCGAACATTCAGGGTGGTGACCTCGCGACCCATAACGCGGAATTATTTCAGCCTTTTACTTGGCCGGCAGAGGTCAAAGGATTCGGCTTTACCGAAGCTCCGCGAGGCGCGCTCGGACACTGGGTCAAGATCAAGGATGGAAAGATCGAGTCGTATCAGACGGTAGTTCCGACCACCTGGAACGCCGCGCCGCGCGATCCGGCGAACAATCCGAGTGCGTATGAGGCCGCCTTGCAAGATGGCAAGCACAAGCTGGCTGTCGCGGACCAGCCACTGGAACTGTTGCGGACCATCCACAGCTTCAATCCCTGCATGGCGTGCGCAGTTCATGTCATCGACGCACGGAAGAATGAAGTGCTGCGGGTAAAGGTCATGGGGTGAATGTCATGAACAGAGAAAGCAACAGTACTGTATCCCGTGGTCAGGTGGCGAGTCTGGCGTTCTTGTTGGCCGGCATTGGTATTTCGGACGCCCTCGCGACCTCGACCTTTGCGACCAAACTTGATACCCAATGCGCGACGCTTCCGGTGGCGCCGAGTGCACCGCAGCAGAGTCGGCCGTATCGCGCGTCGAACTACAATTGTTCCCTGTGCCATACGACCTCGAATCGCTCGCGTAGTGACTTAAATGCCGTTGGGACGGCTAGCCTGTCAACGAATGTGGCGGCCATGGATCCCTATTGCATCAACACCGCGCCAAAGACGGCCACGATCACTGTGCCAGCGACCGACGGGACTTCGGTACTCGCGGGGAGTACTGTCACGTTTACGGCTGGGGCGGTCACCGATCCCGATGGCTTTGCAATCACGTATCGTTGGAATTTTTCCAATGGCACCGCTTTAACCGGGCAATCCGTCAATTTCACGGTACCGACGGGAGCGGCAGAAGGGCCAATTGTAGCGACCTTGACCGTGACAGACCCTGACGGGGCAGCAGCTCCCGTGACACCCACACGCAGTATTTTGGTTAAGGCCTCGGCGACTCCAAGTCCGAGTCCGAGTCCGAGTCCGAGCCCGAGCCCGAGCCCGAGCCCGAGCCCGAGCCCGAGCCCGAGCCCGAGTCCGAGCCCGAGTCCGAGTCCGAGCCCGAGTCCGAGCCCGAGTCCGAGCCCGAGTCCGAGCCCGAGTCCGAG